>CAYRPK010000176.1:0-3508 GCA_964426175.1 uncultured Eubacteriales bacterium
ATACCGTGCATTTTCCATAAATGCAGGAAGTCCCTATCATAAATAAGGAGTGATACGGTGATAATAGATTTTCATACTCATACCTTTCCTGATAAAATTGCCGAAGCGGCAATTTCAACGCTTGAAAAAAACGGTAACGTCAAACGTGCCATCGACGGTAAGCTTTCCGACCTTATTTTAAGTATGGAAAGGTGCGGAATTGATAAAAGTGTATCATGTCCCGTTGCGACAAAAGAAAAGCAGGTAGAATCTATAAATGATTCAGCTATCAGCTTGCTTGACAGCGAGCAAATCATTCCTTTCGGTTGCATGCACCCCAACTTTGAAAAGCCTTATGACGAATTAAAACGCTTAAAAGAAGCGGGAATTAAAGGGATAAAGCTTCATCCTGAATATCAGGGTACACCCATTGATGCACCTGAAAATCTGAGAATACTAAGTATTTGCCGAGACCTTGATTTAATATGCCTTATCCATTCGGGCAAGGATATCGCTTATCCCGACAGTCTCATGTGTCCGCCTGAGTCAGTAAAGCGTATAATCGGGGACTTAAGCGGCATTAAGCTTGTGCTTGCTCATATGGGCGGTTGGGACCGTTGGGATAATGTCAGACGCACCTTTGACGGAGATGAGGTATATATTGATACGAGCTTCAGTTTTGATTTTATGACTCCGGAATATATGAGAGATATGCTTGAAACTTGGGATAAGGATAAAGTTCTTTTCGGTACGGATTCTCCTTGGTGTAATCAAAAAGAAGCCGCAGAGCAAATCATATCTCTCGGTTTAAATTCAGAATATACTCAAAAAATTCTGTATCAAAATGCAGAAAAATTATTAGGATTATAAAAATATTTGGCAGTTTTAAGTACTGCCAAATATTTTTTGTGTAAAAGCAACAAAATTAGACCGTTAAATTTGGCACATAAATAACTTTGTTTTTAATATGTTTATTGTTTTAATGAAAGCATAATTATATAATTATAATAAGAATATTTTTAACGAAAGGATTGTTAAAATGAAAAGACTTCTCAGTTTAATTGCTGCGTGCGCAATGGTATTTACTACCGCCGCCGCAAACATGAGCTTCTCTGCTTCTGCAGATGAAGTCATCAAGATTGCATGTGTAGGTGATAGTATCACCGCAGGCACAAATGCAACAAACTATCCCATGTATTTGCAAAATATCTTGGGTGACGGATACGAGGTCAAGAACTTCGGAAAGGGCGGAGCAGCTGTTAAACCGTCGATAGATACCGATAGCGATGGTGACGGAGTAAATGATAGTCGTTTTTACTATGATGATGAAAGATATCAGAATTCACTTACCTATGATGCTGATTATGTTTTTGTCATGATGGGTACTAACGATGTCAGAGGTGACCTTGATTCTTATTTTAAGGCTGATTATTATACCTACCTTATCAAGCCTTATCTTGATAACGGTTCGCAGGTAGTTATTATGACAAGCCCTTGGGCATACAGCTATATTCTTGCTGATCATATGGTTATCAATACCACTATCCGTCAGCTGCAGTATGAGCTTGCAGAGGAAAACAATCTTACCCTTATTGATATGAATACTGCAACAAGCGGTATGCGTGAATGCTTCCCCGACGGACTTCACGGAAATTCCTCAGGCTATACCATCATTGCACAGACCATCTACAAGGAAATTTTCGATGGAACGCTTTATACTCTTCAGGTTAACACCTCGCCCAATACTTTTATTACATTAAACGGTGATAACGATAAATATGGCACATACTATCGCTATGCTGATGAAAACGGCAAAGCTTCAATTGAAGTCATGCCTGATACTTATACACTTTCCTACAGATGCGATAATTATATTTCGCAGTACAACGCCGAAAGAATCGATTTAAATTCTGCCGACAACAGTACTACTAAAATGCTTGAGTCAGGCGACTATGTAATTTCTACCGGCGCTTATACTTATACCGATGATGACGACAACGGCAATTATCCTGCTTCCCGTGCAGTTGACGAAGACGCTACCTCAAGCTGGCAGACTACTGTTGCAGGATGGGGTTTACCCGCCGGTACTCATTGGCTGACTGTTGACTTAGGATTAGTCCGAAATGACCTTACAGGTGTCAGAATAAAAGGTGACATCAACCCTCAGGATTACGAAATTCAGGTCAGTGACGATAATAAGAATTGGACAACGGTTTATACCGTTAAAGGAAATAGCTCTAAGGAAGAGCTTGAAAATAAGTTTGATGGTGAAGTAAGCGGCAGATATGTTCGCCTTTATGCAACAAATTCCCTTATGAACAATTTCGGTTATCGCTATTATCAGATTGCAACCTTTCAGGTACTTGCAAGCAGTATAATTACTTATACCGACAGCGAAAATCTTGCGGTTAATGCAACAGTTAGTGCGGACAGTGTTCACAGCCAGTATTCCGGCGCGCTTGAAACAGTTATTGACGGTGACTATAATACCCGTTGGCAGGCACAGAGCAAGGGTCACGACGGTGATGATTCATGGCTCAAGCTTACATTTGATGAGGAGCTTTCCTTTAACAAGGCAGTTATTTATTGGGAAACTGCACGCGCGACTGAGAGCGGATATGTTCTCCAATATTCAAATGACGATGTAAATTGGACAGATGCCTCAATGTCATATTTCATTCGCGAAGAAGTAAAAATGGCAGGAAATACGGAATATCGCGATACTTTGCAGTTTGACGAAATTAATGCTAAGTATGTAAGAATATATGTTACCGAAACAAACGGTGGTAAGGATAATCCCTCCGTTTGGGAATTCGAGATTTATATGAGAACCGCAGATACTGCTGTTACACCTCCGGAAAATACAGAAATTACCTATGAAAATGGCTTTGCAACAGGTATCGTTGCAGGAATGACTGTTAATGATATTGAGGGTGCAAGCGCTGTTAAGGATAAGGACGGAAATGCTGTTACGGGAGACACATTGCTTGGAACAGGCTATGTTATAACAAAGGATGGCGAAGATTATACCGTTGTTATCTTAGGCGATGTAAACGGAGACGGTGAGGTCAATTCAACTGACTTCATGCAGATCAGAAGAAGCTTCCTTGGTACTTTCGGCCTTGGCGGTGCAAGCTTAATTGCAGCCGATGTAAATTCTGACGGTGAGATTAATTCAACTGACTTCATGAGAATAAGAAGACACTTCTTAGGTACATTTGACATCTATGCTTAAAGATAAAACATTCTTTTTCCTCGGCTCTTCAGTTACCTACGGCTCAGCTGCAGGCGGTGTATCAATGGCTGATATTATTGCACAGAATAACGCATGTGTTTGCATTAAAGAAGCTGTTTCGGGAACAACTCTCGTTGATAACGGAGAATTATCCTATATCAGTCGGCTTCAAAAGGCGGAGCATAAAGATGTTAGTATTGACTGCTTTATATGTCAGCTGTCGACTAATGATGCATCACAAGGCTTGCCGCTTGGAAAGCTGTCTGACAGCTTTAACAGAGATAGCTTTGATAC
>CAYRPK010000177.1:0-3489 GCA_964426175.1 uncultured Eubacteriales bacterium
TCATAAGCGGATTTCGCGTTTGCACTCGTCAATCGGATGATTTCATTGGATGTTCTAAAACATCCTTATGAGAAGTTGCGTAATGGACGGTTTTTATTTTAGTTAACTGAGTATCAATATCAGGCGGTAACGCTGCTTATATCTAAGCCGTTTGCGTTTTTAACAGCGGTATTGACAGAATAGGTGGTTCCGCTTTCAGTAATATAATAAGCACGGCAAGCATAGAAGCGGTCTAAATCCGTGATATTTGTAATTGTTACAGTATAAGTATACATTCCATACTTATCAACATTAACATTTCTGAGGTATTTTGTTTCCACATTTTTTACAGTAACATTATCTAAATACACATCTAACGCAAGCGAGCTTGCTGTGTATCCGGCAGCGCTAAGCTCATCTTGCCTTGCCATAATAACACCGATAGCAGTGAACTCTTCATTGACGGTTTCGGGATTGGTGATTACGTTAGCTGAGATATTCATTACAAAACGAAGGTCGGTCGTGCTATTGGCATTAGTTCTTGTCTGAGCACCGAGAATTTCAAAATCGGCTGAAACTGCAGAGCTTGCGGAAAGCTCTGCCTCAAGAGAATTGTATGCTTCAAGCTCCCAAATGGACATCTGAGTGTAGTTTTTGCTGCTAAAGGAACCGGTACCTACGACATAAAGGCGAATATATCTTGCTTTTACTGCATCGAAGGTAATGATCTGATAGTAGCAATCGTTATTGTCAATTTTGACGCTGTTGTCTAAATCACCGCCAAAGGCAACGCCGGATACGTCATCCCACACCACATTATCCTGAGAATACTGAACGGTTACCATGTCGGCGCTTGCACGGGCAGTTTCCCAATAGACTTCAAGAACATCTACGGTAATTTCACTGCCAAAATCAACGGTGATATGCTCGGGAGTAGTGGAGCTATCACCGCCTGATGCCCAACGGGTGGTGAAGCTGCCGTCGTTGATGTAGCTGTCAGAATGTCCCGATTGCTCCGAAGAGGGGATGATAACATCCTTACCTGCGGCAAGATTATTTGTGACGAGAGCTGCAATAGCGGCGTTGATGTTATCTGCACAGGTCATCATCTTTTCGGAGGTAGCGGCATCAACCGTTGCACCCTCATAAGTCTTTGCTTCTGCAAGATATCCGTCAAGCACAGCTAAGGAAGCAGGAGTATATCTGTAACGGACTACATTACCTGCGGCAGAAACTGCACTGTTGAGTACTCCCTCTGCGTTGGATTCGAGGCTATCAATAGCGGTGCTGATAGCAGCTGCCGCTCGGGTATAATCGGATGCGGTTTCTGAGCCGCTTTCAGATACCGTTTTACCTGCAGATACAGCAGCGGCGAGGGTTGCCCAAGTTGCTGCAGTATAATCGCTTTCGCTCAGGGCGGCGGCACGGTTTAACGCATTTTCAAGCGTGAGCTGAGCAACGGTAAGCTCAGAGTAGCTACGAACATTATAAACTTCAATTTCGTAAATAGAAGGACCGGTATATTTGGTATTATCAAGCACTGTGCAGTATACTCTTAGATAGCGTGCGGTTACTGCATCAAAGAGGATAGTATCTGTATCGTCGTCACGGGTACGTTCCGTTTCGGTAACAGTGGTCCAATTTTTACCGTCATCGGAAATTTCAAGAACATAGCCGTCTACAGATGCGCGTGCGGTTTCCCAAATGATGATTACGGAATCAAAAACAGTGGCACTGCCGAAATCAAGGCGCAACCAAGAGGGGTCCTCGGTAGTACCCTGCGAGGCTGCCTGCCAACGGGTACCTTCATCACCGTCTTTTGCATTGGTTGCAACATATGCGTTTTCACTGTCTGCTGTAACAGTGGCACTTAAGGCGTAGTTAACGCTACCTTCATCATAAGTAAAGGTTACTTCGGTATCCTTTGCAACAACGATACCGTCGACTGTCGTTTGATAAACGCCGCATTTTACTTCTGCATTATATGTGCCGGGAAGAACGGGTATTGTACCCAAACCGGTATCATCAGCCTTAAAAACATAATCGCCGAAATCGGAATTGGTAGTTTCAAGTGTGATGGTAGCGGCATCACCGGTGTTTGCGGTAAAAGTATATACAGTACCGTCAAATACCTGCTCATAGAAGGTTTGAGCGATAAGCATATAACCCGAGGCATTACCGTGAAGTCCGTCAGGGAAGCTTTCACTTCTGTTAGCGGTAGCAGTGTTTACGTCGATTATCTCAAGTCCCATTTCTTCAGCGATTTCAAACTGAAGCTGACGGATGTAAACATTAAGATTATCGGTATCGCTTAAAAATATCGAATATGCATAAGGGCTTGTTGCAAGAATAACCTCACTGCCTGCGTCGATATAAGGCTGAATCATGGCTTTGTAATCGGTTTTGTAATAGTCGTCGATATACGCAAAATTAGAGAAAAGAGCATCGTTGGTACCCATCATAACAAATACGATGTCTGCATCATAGGTGAGCGAAGAGGTGTACTGCTTGGAATCATACCAGAAGTATTCGCCGCCTTCGTTGATAACTCCGTCGCCATTACCGTCAACGTTTTCCAGCACCTTTCTGACGGCAGCACCGCCCTTGCCGAAATTAGTGACCTCATACTCGTTGCCGAGCATTGCCTGAAGATACTTGGGATAGTTATAGTCGGTTTGACCGGCGGTAATAGAGTCGCCGACACAGGCAACCTTAATTACATCTGCAGCATTGACCGTCAGGCTCATTCCTGAAAGAAGGGTCGTAGCAGCAAGAGCAATAGAGCTTGCCAAGCTGATTAGTCTTTTCATGATTACTTCTCCTCTTATATTAAAATTTAACTTTATAAGTATACTACTTTTTACAGGAGAAATCAATTTATTAATTGCAATAATACTCGCAAATATGGGAGAGAAGCCTAATTCAGTTGCTTTTCGCCTCGCGAAAAGCCTCCTTCATTTTGTATTTTGCGCTTTGCATTTTGCATTCAAAAAACCGCCCGAAGGCGGTTTTTGTTTAAGCATATAAATCGTATAAGCCTAAGAAATGTCTGCGGATACGTGTGAAGTCGGTGGAATTGATATTATCGTCACCCGTTACGTCAGCGGCGAGAGCTTGAGCAGTATTCATGCTGAAAAGACCAAGATACTGACGTCTTACCTGCATAAAGTCTGTCGAATTGACCAGTCCGTCACCTGATGAGTCACCTGAAACGATAACAGTATACTCCTTGCCATCCTTTGTAATGGTGCAGCCCGTACCAATAAGTGCATCGGAAGCCAAGGTATTGCCGTCTTTGTCTTTGACTTCGACCGTCAGATCTCCGGCTGTAATGCCTGCAATAATGCCGCTTACGGTCATGGTATCTTCATTGGTTTTAAAGGTTTCATCTTCTTCATAACCACAAAGCTCGCAAACTCCGTCAACAAAACTATGTTCTTTTGCTGGGATTTCTTCTGTTACCTCATATCCGCAAGAGCAGGTGTATGTCAATGTACCGGTTTGGTTACA
>CAYRPK010000178.1:0-3459 GCA_964426175.1 uncultured Eubacteriales bacterium
TTATCCGCATTATATGCAAAGCTCGATTCCGTTTCCGCTTTATCTACCGAGCTGACAAGGTTTCCGTCTTTATCGTAGGTATAGCTTTGACCGAAGCTTTCTTTGAATATAAAGGGATATGAAAAGAATACTGTTCCGATATTATAGTCATAGGATACCTTTAACGCCACCTTCGTATAATAGCCCGGGGCTACCGCCTGTGCCGCAATAAACTGCTCACTGCTGATGCAGTCATTAAACTGTATTACCGTCGGCGAGCCTACCACCGCACCGCTGCTGTTATAAAAGATAAGCTCTGCTTGAAATTTAGGAATATACTCCGCATCAGATGAAAATTCCCTGTCAATTCCATTGATTTTTACCGAATTTGCATCGCTTGTCCAACAGCCAAAGGAGAGAATATCCCCTTTTCTGCCCGATACCTCAGCAAAATTAGTGTAATATTTATTTTGACTTGTCGCAGAACCCACAAATTTTACATACGATTTTTCAATAGCTCCGCTGCCGCTGGCATTTTCACTTTGCCAGCCGCTTATCAGATTATATGAATTTGCCGAGGCACCTCTTTCAAGCTGCAGATCATCTATGTATACTACATTTGTAGTAGTTCCATCTGTAAAGCCGGCAAATAATACTACCGTAGTTTCTTCAGTCAACGTTATTGTTGCACTGGCTCGATGCCAGCTGTTCATTCCGTCGCCATCGGAAGCTGTAGAGGTCTTGGTCACCGGTGCAGAAATTTCTCTTGTCACGCCGCCTGTTCTTATCGCCACACGTGCTCCCGTACCTTTGATGGTCGTTCCTTTTGTACTCATATATGCTGAGAAGGTATATGTTCCTGCAGAAAGAGTTAATGACTGATATATTCCTGCCCATGAATTAAAGCTGTCGTCACTTGCCGCGGTGGTGCGCTCTAATCTGATGCTCTTTGCTCCTGTTCTTCCGCCTGTCTCATATAATGCCGCACCGTTCTTTAATGAATAGCCGGTTGTGCCCGAATCAAAGCCCGGGTTAGCGATATAATTTATCACTGACTGCTGAACATTTGAGCTTTGCAGCAGCTTGTTCGCGCTCTTGTTAATACCGCCTTCTGCCGCTTTTCCGCCTTCATTATAGCTGTAATACTGAGCAGCTACCGACATTGTCTCAAGCCGATATGGGCTGGAAACATTTTCTCGGTCAGCCACATTGATGATTCCCGTTGTCTGTCCAAAAGTGTTAAACTGATATGCTGATTTTTTACCGTCTTTATCTGTAATTTCAGTTTGGCAATAAGAATAATAAAAACTATACTGCGAATTAACGGCACCGTCTCTGTCTTTAATCGAAAGACAAGAGACTCTACCGTTTTTGTAACTAATTTCTGTTGTAGTTCCGTCGCTGTTTGAAATTGCTGAAGGTCCGCTTAACGGTGCTTCTACGCCTTCAATTGTACCTACATCAAAGTTATCGTAAGTATATGATATGTTGGTAGTTTCTGTTTTTGTCAAGATCCCGTTAACATCGGCATAATATGATAAATCCGAAAGATTTCCGCTTGCAGAGGAGGTACTGAGTGAAACTTTATCACCATATGGGTCAATAATTTCTGTCAGATAATACTTTCCTTCATACACAGCGTAGTTTAATTGATATTTTTTCCCTGCTCCGTCGGTTATTGAGGTTATTCTACTTCCGGTGCGTGTAATTGTAATTTTATTCTTTTCTGATTTTGTTGCAGAGTTAGTATCATAAACGGCAATAAGGTATCCGCTGTCATTAAATTCCATAATACCGCCGCTTTTGTCTTCGAGGGTGAATCTCACTCCGTTTGTCACACTGGTGAGTCTTGTTAAGGTATAACCGAGTCCGTCCTCATCCTCCCACGTTGTTACACTGCTGCTTGTATCTTCATTATAGAAGTGATGCTCTGTTCCGTCTCCGTCAATAAGCTTGTATTTATAGCCAAATCCTTGCAGATATTCGGAGTTAGCAGTTATTATCCAATCATAATTAAGTTGCCATCCCAACGCAACTCGACTTGCCGAGGAAAAAACATTGTTGTTTGCAGTATTGTAATTAAGGCTAATCGAAACAGGCATACGCGTTCCGCCTATACCTGCAAGAGGCATTGTCGCCACAAGATTGCCGCTGTAATTATTTACGCCTACAGCACCACCGTTACCTGCCTGCATAGATGTAAAAGTCCAATAATCCTCTACGCCTTTAGTATCACGGTATACAATTAGTACCACAGGGTCACTTGACGTGTATTCCGTCAGATACTGTACTTTAAATGCTCCATAAGATTCTTCTTCACCCGTCGGTGGATCTTCGTTGTCAGCTTTGATCAAAAAACCGTGCTGCTCCGTTTTTCCGTTATACCAACTGCTTACAGTTTCTGTCACATCAAATGTGTGCGTGCCCACCGTTTTTACACAGTTTTTATCGCTTGGAACTTCCGATAAAACTATATAGTCTAACACCGCATTTGGATAGTACATTCCGTTTGTTTGCGTATATGTGGTACCTTCGCCGAAGTCAGCTTTTAATGCATATATATTAATTTGTTGTTTAAGCGGACTGTATGTTTCCGATGTGGCTCCTAAACACAATTGTGCCGAAACAATAGTTGATTGGTCTCCAATTGTAGGCAATGTGAAATTCAATAGTGCTCGACCACGATAATAGATTTTATTATCGTCGCAATATCTTCCAACATCAAGCTTTTCATTACCTTCACAAATTCTTTCACTTCCCTGCGAACTGCGTTCCACATATGCACTTTCGATACTTTCTTTACTTTGCTCAGTCATTATTGCAGGGTCAATTTTCACAGGATAAACGCGTTCGGTTGAATTTATCCAAGTTGTATCGGCATTAACAGTAACAAGCCAATAGTCGCGAATTTGCGATAGCGAATATGATACGTCATAAGAATATACTCCTGCTGCGTCACACATAAAAGGTGCAGGAATGACAAATATTGTTTCCTTGGTATCGTTTGCAATTACAGTAATACTTCCGTCTTCTTGAAGTTTGAGCATCATATTGTCGGCAGCTACATTGAAGGCAAAGCTTCCTGTTGAGGTCGGTCCGCTTAATACGATATTTTCCTTTACTCCGTTTGCGGTAGGAAGATACTCAATACTTATATTCTGTTTAACTGTTTCATATTCAATCTTTCCGGAGCAGCTTTTTTCGGCTCTTGTAGCGAAGTCTTTGCTGTTATTATCCGTAACTTTCGTCTTTTCACGGCGCGTCACCTTGGGTGCCGACTTTTCACGAATATCTGTATGATTAGCTGTAGCAATTTCGCCTGTAGATTTGCCGACGGCGGTATCTATGTAAGTAAATTCCACAGTATATCCGTTATATGTCATAGATATGCTCGTATTTTGGCTATCCGAGGAAAACTTTGCATTATAGCTATTGGCGGCATTTTCGTAGTACTCACCGTCTTGGTTGTAAACTATGTCG
>CAYRPK010000179.1:0-3437 GCA_964426175.1 uncultured Eubacteriales bacterium
CCATTGCCGAAAATGTAGAAAAATATGACATTGATGTTATAATATTCGCTATTCCGTCAGCTTCTGCAGAGGAGCGCTCCTCTGTTCTCCGTATGTGTTCCAATACCGGCTGTGAGGTCAGAGTTCTGACAGGTATCAAACAGCTTATTGAAAATCCCACCACGGTAAGCACCACTAAAACACGTAAAATTGATGTTGAAGATCTTTTAGGTCGCGATCCCATTCGTATCGACCTTGCCTTTGTTAAGGATTATGTAGGCGGCAAAACAGTCATGGTAACGGGCGGCGGCGGTTCCATAGGCAGTGAGCTTTGCAGACAGCTTGCAGCAAACGGTGTCGGCAAGCTTATCATATTCGACATTTACGAAAACAGTACCTATGACATTCTTAATGAATTAAAGCGCAACTATCCCACCCTTTCCATTGAAGCTATCATCGGTTCTGTACGTGATACAGACAGACTTGATTATGTTTTTTCCACTTACCGTCCCGAGATAGTATATCATGCCGCAGCACATAAGCATGTTCCTTTAATGGAGGACAGCCCTAACGAAGCTGTTAAAAACAATGTGTTCGGTACTCTTAATACCGTGCGTGCTGCCGATAAATACGGTGTCAAGCGTTTCGTTATGATTTCTACCGATAAAGCTGTAAATCCCACAAATGTTATGGGTGCTACAAAGCGTATCTGTGAAATGATAGTTCAAACCTATAATAAGCGTTCAAAGACTGAGTTTGTCGCTGTCCGCTTCGGTAATGTTTTAGGTTCAAACGGCAGTGTTATTCCCCTTTTCAAGCGTCAGATTGCCGAAGGCGGTCCTGTTACCGTAACACATCCCAATATTATTCGCTATTTTATGACTATTCCCGAAGCGGTATCCCTTGTTCTTCAGGCAGGTGCTTCGGCTAAGGGCGGAGAAATCTTCGTTCTTGATATGGGTGACCCTGTTAAAATCGTAGATTTAGCAGAAAATTTGATTCGTCTTTCCGGTTACGAGCCCAACAAAGATATAATGATAGAATTTACCGGTCTTCGTCCCGGAGAAAAGCTTTATGAAGAACTCCTTATGGACGAAGAGGGACTTAAAAATACAGATAATAAGCTTATTCATATCGGCCATCCTATTGCCCTTGATGAAGATATGCTTTTTGCTTCTCTTGACGAATTAAAGAGTGTAATGGACGATGAAGCTGCCGATATCCGCGGTCTCATTCATAAAATTGTTCCTACGTATAAGCTTCCTGCAGATTATCACCCCATTGTAGCTGAAGAATCCGAGGAAGATACCCTCGCAACAGTCTGAAAATGACAGTTTATGTTGATGCCGATGCCTGCCCCGTCGTTAAGCAAATCGAACAGGTCGCAAAAGAATTATCTGTCCCCGTTGTGCTTCTTTGTGATACGAACCACATTCTTTTCAGTGATTATTCCGAAGTAATTACTGTGGGTGCCGGCGCAGATGCAGTTGACCTTGCTTTGGTCAACCGCTGTAAAAAGGGCGATATCGTAGTAACTCAGGATTACGGCGTTGCAGCAATGGCACTTGGCAAGGGTGCAAAAGCTATTCATCAAAACGGAACTGTATATACCGACGATAACATAACCATCCTTCTTGAGTCGCGCTACATTTTAAGTAAAGCGCGCCGCGCATCGTCAAAATGCCATATAAAAGGCCCTAAAAAGCGTATAGCGCAAGATGATATAAACTTTGTTTCCTCTTTTAAAAGGCTGTGTCAGGAAATCAAATTTTAAATATTTATATTTTTGTCTTGACAAATACAATTGTTTGTTGTATTATACTAATATATCTGTATTATCTTTATTGGAGGTAAAATAATGAAAGAGTATAATGCTCCCTCAATAGAATTTACCGGCTTTACTGTTGAAGATACTGTTACAATCGATTTAAGTTTTGGCGATGATACTTCTGTCGAAGCACAAGTCAGCGCATGGTAAGGTTATAATTATTTATATATCTATAAAAAACTGTCTGCTTAACGCAGACAGTTTTTTTATATGTTCTCTAATAAGCAAACTGCGTGGGCCGCAATTCCTTCTCCTCGCCCCGTAAATCCCATATGTTCTTCCGTCGTTGCCTTAACATTAACAAACTCGGTTTTACATATAGACGAAAGCCTTTGCCGCATTTGCGGAATAAAACCTGCAAGCTTAGGAGCCTGTGCTATAATTGTAACATCAATATTTATCGGTTTTAAGCTTTTTTGTTCTAAAACCTTCATTACTTCCTCCAAAAGAACGGTGCTATCTGCCCCTTTATAACGCTCATCGTTATCCGGAAAAAGCTTTCCAATGTTGTCCATACACGCCGCACCTAAAAGGGCATCCATTACAGCGTGAACCGCAACATCTGCATCCGAATGTCCGTCCAATCCTAAACTGTACGGTATCTCTACACCGCAAATAATCAATTTGCGGTGTTCAGCAAATCTGTGCGCATCATATCCGTGACCAATAAACATTAATTTCGTACCTTTCTTTTTGCAAGTATTCTTTCAGCAAGACTTATATCCTCGGGAGTCGTTATTTTGATATTATCGTAGTTCCCCCGTGTCATATAGACTTTACCGCCTGCATTTTCAATAAATGCGCTGTCATCAGTAAAGCCTTGACCTCCTGATTTAATTACAGCCTCCATAAACTCCTCTACGTTAAAAACCTGCGGAGTTTGTATTCTCCAAAGCGCTTCCCTTGGGAGAGTTTCACAAACGAGATTATCTGTATTCACGCGTTTAACGGTGTCTGTTTCAGGAACACCGACGATAGCATTTCCGTATGTAAGTGCATCATTAACAGTCTTTGAAATAAGCTCCGCCGTAACAAGTGGGCGTGCACCGTCATGAAAAGCAACATGCGTTATATCATCACCGATTCGCTCAAGGCCTGCAAGAGTCGACTCTGTACGCGTTTCGCCTCCGGCAACTACATTAGTAACCTTATCAAAATCTACAAGTTCGTTCCACATGTCTATTATTTCATCTTCACGTGCAACAACTATAATCTCGCTGATATACTCACAGTCTTCAAAAGCGGCAACCGTGCGCGCGATCACGCTTTTTCCTTCTATCTGTAAGAAAACCTTATTTTTACCGATGTCTCCCATACGCCTGCCGCTTCCTGCGGCGGCTATTACGGCGGCAACCTTTACATTACCCATTAATCAAGAAAATCCTTTAAGCGACGGCTACGACTAGGATGACGAAGCTTGCGCAGAGCCTTCGCCTCTATCTGACGGATACGTTCGCGAGTAACATTAAATTCCTTGCCCACTTCTTCGAGAGTGCGCTGACGTCCGTCCTCTAAGCCGAAACGAAGACGAAGTACCTTTTCCTCTCGTGGAGTAAGAGTGCTCAAAACATCGGCGAGCTGTTCTTTAAGCAAGGTATGTGATGCGCTGTCAACAGGTGCAGGTGCATTT
>CAYRPK010000180.1:0-3394 GCA_964426175.1 uncultured Eubacteriales bacterium
GAATATTACCAGAATTATCGGCAATGTTGGCAAACGATGCCTTACCCATAATGCGACGGCTCATCATTCTGCCGGCGATGGTCACGGTCTTTCCTTCAAATGCAGCTACATCTGCTTTAATATCTGCGGCATAAGTATCCACGGGGAAGGACGTGAGGGTGAATGGGTCTTTATTTTCAGCCTTGAGTGCATTTAATTTATCAAGTCTGATTTTCTTAAGCTCATGTATATCCTCTTCGGTTTGCTCTACTGCAACAATCTCGTTTTCTGCCATTTAAACGACCGTACCTTTCTTACTTGCTAATACTTAATATTTCAAGTTTAATAATACATTCAGGGGCTTCAACCTCAACGGTATCCCCTACCTTATGACCCATAAGTGCTCTGCCGATGGGAGACTCATCAGAAATAAAGCCATTGAAAGGGTCAGCTTCGGTTGAACCGACGATATGATAAATGTTTTCTTCCTTGTATTCCTCGTCATAGACCTTGACAACCGAACCGACATTTATCTTATCGGTGGTGATATCGTCTGCGTCGATAATTTCTACATTTTTGAGTTTTTCTTCAAGCTCGGTAATTCTTGCTTCAACAATAGCCTGCTCATTTTTTGCCTCGTCATATTCGCTGTTTTCGGAAAGGTCACCGAAAGAAAGTGCAACCTTAATTTTGTCGGCAATATCACGACGGCGCTCGGTTTTTAAATATTCAAGCTCTTCTTCGAGTTTTTTAAGACCCTCGTCGGTAAGAACAATTTTTTTATTAGCCACAGCAATACTCTCCTTTAAAAACATAATGATATATTATATTATAGTTTGAAAAATTTGTCAATGCAATATTTAATTTTATGCAGCTGAAACAAGCTCTTCATCTGTTTTTCCGCCGTTTAAAAGCCTGTAAAGTGCTTCTTTAAGCTGGGGATCGGTTTGCTCATCAAGCTCATACAAATGTCTATTCTGCTCTTCTGACATAGATACCGCAAATTCAGGTACAAGACCGACACCGTCATAATTATCGCTTGAAGGCGGATTATACATCGAAGTAGTAAGAACAAGAATACTTCCGTCGCTGAGGGTATAGGTAGTCTGTGCGCAACCTTTACCGTAGGTTTTTTCTCCTACTAAAAATGCCTTGCCGTAGTCCCTAAGCGCACATGCAAAAAGCTCCGCCGCCGATGCAGTTGTGCCATTGACAAGAACCGTCATGGGAATACTTATCTGCTCACTGTCAGACGTATACTTTGCAATTTCTTCTCCGTTTTTATTAGTCTGAGTAACTATCGTACCCTCGGGTAAAAGAGTATCCAAAATCTCAACTACGCTGTCAAGCTGACCTCCCGTATTATTGCGAACATCAAAGACTATACCCGTAACCGAGGTATCTGCAGTAACTTCTTTAAGAACAGCTTTAAACTGCTGAGCGGTATCTGAATAAAATCCGCTGATTGCAATATACATAATGCTGTCTATTTTTTCACTTGTTACAGATTGAACGCTATATTCTTTTTTAGTTACCTTATATGTTTCCTCAATTCCGGCCGCCGACGTAACTGTGAGTGTTATCTGCGTTCCTGTTTCAACATCTGCCGCCTGTATAAGTCCATCGTAACCTTTTTCGGAATAGACCTCATCGTTTACGGCAGTAATAATCATTCCTGCTTTTATTCCTGCTTCATATGCAGGCGAGCCGGCTATAACTTTGTAAACATACAATCCGTTGCTGTTATCCATAAGACTTAAGCCTAACCCGTTATCCATACCTTTAAGGGTTTTTAAATAGCTTTCCGCCTCTTCTTCTGTATAATATCTCGCATACTTATCGTTTAAAGAAGAAAGATATCCTTGGACAATAGCGGTATTAAGCTCCTGACTTTCGATATTAAAATAAGAATGTTCTCTCGCTATGGCATCGACTTCGGCAAGCTTTGTATACTGAGCTTCCTTTTCCTTTAAATCGGATATTTGATTATTGAAGCGCTCTGTTGCCAAAAGCAGTGTTACGCAAAAGGTAATTGCTATAGCTATGGCAATTAAGGTAATTGCCGCGCCTATACTGATTTTTTTGCTCATAAATCTGAAATTTCCTTCCCTATTACTAAGCCCTACTAATACACACCGTTTAACTTATATTAAGCCTGATTATAATAATCCATGGGATTAACATAGCTTCCGTCAATTCTTATTTCAAAATGAAGATGATAACCCGTTGCAGTACCTGTATCTCCTACCTTGGCAATAACTTCACCCTGCTCAACAGTATCTCCCGCTCTTACAAGAACATCGTCACAATGAGCATAAAGCGTAACCTTACCTCCGCCGTGATTGATAATAAGATATTTTCCATAGCTTCCGTTTTCATAATCATAAGCCGCAGTTACAGTTCCCGAATTTGCCGCAAGGACATTTGAACCCTTTGGTGCTGCTAAATCAACACCTTTATGAAGCTTATATTTACCGGTAACCGGATGGTACCTGTATCCGAACGGTGATGATATGCGACTATAGGATGGACAGGGCCAAATAAAATCACCGCCGACATATTCAGTACTTTGCGACGCCCTTGTTGCTTCCTCGATTTCTTCTTCAAGACGTTCAAGACTTTTATCAATATAATCTATTAAATTCTGCTGTTCCTTTTCCTCTGACTGCGCTTTTTTAAGAGCCGCCTCAGCCTCATCGGAAAGTTCTTCCAAATCGTCCTTTTTGCCATCGAGAGTATCCATCTGCTTTTCGAGCTCAGCCTTTTGTGCCTCAAGCTCGACCATCTGACTTTCCAGATCGCTCTTTTGCTCCGCGATAAGTTCTTTATCTGCTTCAAGCTTGTCCATTAGCTCCTCATCATGAGTCGCTATGGCTTTAACAATCTCATATTTACTCAAAAAATCCTTAAAGCTTTCGGCATTGAGAAGCATCTCAAGAGTAGAGGCATTATCCATCAAATGAAATGCCTTTAATCTTTCTTTAAACAGCTCATAATTTTCGTCGATCTCTGCAGAAAGCTCCTCAACCGACAATCCAAGAGTTTCTATAGATGCTTGAAGCAGCTCAATACTTTCTTCCAAGTTTTCGATTTCTGCCTCTATAACATCTATCTGCTCACTGACAAGACCCATCTGATTTTCATAATTTTTACGCTGTTCAATGTAATTTTCAGTCTGCTCCTTCAGTTTCTCGAGCTCTTGCTTTGCATCCTTAAGCTGATCCTCAAGCTCTTCGTATTCATCTTCAAGGTCAGAAACATTTTGCGCATGAGAAACCGTACCGTAAGGTACACTGCATAAAATCAGGCTTACGGCAGTAATAACCGACATAAAAGACATAATCAGTTTTTTCAGCTTCATATTCTTCCAATCCTTTTTTGTGCGGCTACACCTTAAGATATTTTCTTATCGACA
>CAYRPK010000181.1:0-3382 GCA_964426175.1 uncultured Eubacteriales bacterium
ATCTGCAGTCGCAGCAGGTAATTCACTTATAAGCTCTGATTCCTCCGATGTAAATGCGATCCTTTCGGCTTCGCAAAGCATAAATACCGCAATCGCAGATCTGAAAACAAATCTCGAGGTTTCAGTTGAGAACGCATCCCAGTACAATTCTGTTTATTACAAGTATGACGAATCTGCTTATCTCACGGTGCGTTCGCTGGTATTAAGTGCTACAGAACTGCTTAAGAGCGGTACCACCGATGCCGCTACCCTTAATGCTCTTGCCGCGGCAATTGACGATGCAGTTGCCACAATGCTTACTACCACCGGAAATATCGCTCCCAAAGGAACCCCTTCCGCTGAGAGTTATTACGGTGACGGCAAGGAAGTGGAGAATGTCAACAACGGCGACAATACTGACCGTTGGCAGAGCAACACAGCAGTCAAAGATGGCGCTTCCACATGGGTCATGCTTGATTTCGGCAGTGCTACTGCCATGAACCAATTCGAGATCTGTTGGGAGATCAACCGTGCCGGAAGTGATAATTATGTTATCCAGTACTCAGATGACGGCACCTCTTGGACGAACGCACAAAACGTTACTATCAGCAGTTTTAATCAAGTCGCCAAACCCAATTCAAGTGATTATTATTACTATCAAAGCGCTTCTTTCGACACCTTCGAGGCAAGATATGTCAGACTGTACATCACCGGAGTTGCTGATAACAGCAAAACCCAGCCTTCTATCTATGAGTGGGAGATCTACTACAATGCTCTCGCCGATTTCGGTGCATACGGTGCTCAGATACGCACTAACGCTAACGATCCTTCAGCTCATGACCTTCGTTTCCGTTCGAACATTTCCGAAATGTATTACACGACAAACGTTCTTACTATCGAATCTGTCGGTACTCTTATCGCGCGTGCCGATCAGCTCAAAAACGATGAATTGACCATTGAGCTTGTCGATACCGCTGATTATTACATCGCCGATCTGCGCGCAGTATACTTTAATAATAACGATACTGCTACCACAGGTAATTATGTCTTCACTTCAACAATCCTCAATATAAGTGATATCGACCGCAATTATGTTGCGAGATCATATATCCGTTTTTCTGACGGAAGTGTGATTTACAGCGACCAAATTATGCGTTGTGTTCGTGACGGTTTATGATCTGAAAGGAACGGGTTTATAATGAAAAAACTGATCGCTTCTATCTTGCTTACGGCACTCACCATATGTGCGTGTGCTTGTGGCGACTCTGCCGATAGTATAAGCTCTACTGCCGATACCACTTCTGCCGCCACCTCAACAGCGGCTTCAGCTTCAAACGATAATGATGCCCAGATCAATGTAGGTGAACTTGAGGGTACGCCCTCCACTCTTCCGGAGCTTGAAGAAGATACCTCAAGCACATTTTCCATCGTGGTCGGCCCAGGCGAAGACGAAAGCGGCTGGAGCGAGATATTCTGATAATTCTATCATACTTAAAAAGAGCAACCGAGTTTAAATTCGGTTGCTCTTTCGTTTTATTCTTTGGTAGTATCTCTTATCTCAAACTCATAAAGTGAATAGCCATAACCGGTTCCTCTCTTGATGCCGTTCATACGGACATACCGCGCCGACTGACGCTCTAAATCTATTACCTTCTTGCCTGCCGCGCCGTTATTTTCGGCGTAAACAGTCTGCCAATTCTCCGCATCATCTGAGATATCAATGGAATACTGCTTGCCGTATGCCGCCTCCCAAATAAGCACCACGCGGTCAAATTCCGTCTTCTCACCGAGATCAACATAGATCCACTCATCATCGCTGTATTCTGACGACCAACGGGTCGTATCAAAGCCGTCAAATGCATCTAAGACAGAAAAGCCATCTCCCTCGGAGGAAGCAAAGGCAGTTTTACCATAGGCGAGATTACTCTTATCCTCCTCGGGAGCTTCCATTACGGGCAGTATTGTCATGTTTTTAACGTATCCGTTGACATCAGTAACATTCATCTCTTTAAGCGATTTTGCGGGAGTCGTACTTCCGTTAATGTAGATATTCTCAAAGGTCACGCCATCATAGTAATAATTTGCATTCCTGCCTTTAAGTGTAGATGCAGAAGCTCCCGTCGTGCGGACATTGATGTTTTTTACCACTACATTTTTAATAGGTCCGTCGGAATTCTGATAAAAATCAAGCCACTTCTGTACATCTGCCCAACGTCCGCCGAAGCCTTCGATATCTATATTTTCAAAAGTAATATTCTCCGCCGCGGGTGAGCCGTAGCCATGGGTAAGCTTTAATGCTGACATGCATTTATACGAATAGGAATTCTTAAAGGTGATATTCCTCTGCGGTTGGAAGTTGCCGTCGCCCACCTTAAAGGTACCGCAATGAGTCCAACCGAAGCAATCATCAAAGGTAACGTCGCTAAGCTCCTCCGGCTCACCGTACCAGTTTATCGCGATATCGGTCGTGGGATAGGTCGACCACGTTTTGGTGGAATAGGTATCATCCTCGGAAATTGCAAGCATATGCTTTACCAAAACATCTCTTGATTCGCAGATATCTATAGCATCGTTTTCCGTCATATCTGCGAAGTCATTAAGCACCTTAAGGTTAGTAAATTCACAGCCATCACACATTTTGGGCTCAATAGTCCAGAAGTTGCCGTCTCGAACAACAATACCGTCCATTACGATATTATCTGCCTGTCTGAAATAGAAAAGCGTTGCAAGAAGCTGTGCTTCTCCTGTCAGCATATCGTGACCCTGACCGTCAATCATACCTCTGCCGTAAATTTTTATATTTTCGGCACCGAGCTCGTTATAGAAGGTCCAAGTTACATCACGCTGTAAACTGCTCTTATAACTGTGAACTACATAATTTGCTCTGTCTGTTACGCTGCGTATTACCGCACCGCCCTCAAGATAGATGTGAACATTACTTCTGAGGAAGATATTTCCGTCAAGCTTATAAAGGCCCGTAGGAACATATACTATACCGCCGCCTGCTGCATTTGCATCGTCAATAGCACTCTGAAGTGGATTTACGACAGATTCTCCCCAAGTGGGATCTGCACCGTAATCTTCTACTATATTATAGATGCCTTCGCCCGTTGCAGAAGGTACATCTGTTTCCAAATCATCGGCTATAACGACTATTTCTTTAATACCGTTAATTTTTACTATCATATAGATAGATTCCGTGATGGAGAAAGAAAGCTTTTTACCGTCAGCTGTTGCTTCTATGTTTTTTGCAAGAGGGCTTACAGAATATGTTTCTATCTCTTCATTAACGGTAATTTCTATATTGGCTGTACCGTCAACAGACACCTGTGCATGATCATAATTTGCAAGAAATTTTATAATCGGCACCTTTATTCCGTTTACCGTCATGCTCGCCACGTCT
>CAYRPK010000182.1:0-3381 GCA_964426175.1 uncultured Eubacteriales bacterium
GGTCGGTAAGATCGAAAAAGAGCATGAAGAAAGATACCGCAAGCTTTTAAATAATGTTGATGAAGGTCTTGTATTTTCACGCGACGGTGATATGATTTGGCAATGCCGTAACTGCGGACACATTGTTGTAGGAAAGGCTGCGCCTGAACTATGTCCTGTATGTAAGCATCCTAAGGCATATTTCTGCATTAAGGCAGAGAATTATTGATAACGGAGGATATTAAAATGGAAGTATTAAACAGTGAAATTTCACTTGGAGTTCAAAGCTGGTGCTTCCGTGAATTCAGAGGTAGCGAAGCTTTGGTTGAGCAGCTGAAAAAAAGTGGACTTGATACTATTGAGCTTTGTTTTGTTCATTGTGATTTCTCTTCAGAAGATATTTGGAAAAAGACTATCGACGAGATTACCGCTGCCGGTGTAAAGATTAACAGCTTCGGCGTTGAGGGTTACGGCAACAATGAAGAGGACGTTCGCAGAAAGTTTGAATTTGCAAAATATGCAGGTATCAAAGCTGCCAGTGCTGATGTCGATATGGATGCAATTCCTCTTCTCGAAAAGCTTTGTGATGAATACGGAGTAAAGCTTGCAATTCACAATCACGGTAAGAACCACCGCTACGGCTCTATTGAACAGCTTAAGGAGATTTTCTCAAAAAGCTCTGATAATATCGGTCTTTGCCTTGATACCGGATGGGCTCTTGACAGCGGCGTTGACCCCGTAGAATATATAGAGCTTTTTAAGGACAGACTTTACGGAGTACATCTTAAGGATTTCAATTTTGACGAAAACGGTCATCCTCTTGAAACCGTTCTCGGAACAGGTGAGCTTAATCTTAAGGCAGTAATTGACAAGCTTAATGATATTGGCTTTGACGGTTATATCTCGCTTGAATACGAGGGTGACGCTTCTGAGCCTGCACCCAAGCTTAAGGCTTGCGCAGAAAATCTTTCTAAAATTTAACATTTTTGAGCAAAATATTAAAAAATGCAAGAATTCAATTTAATTCTTGCATTTTTTTAATTTGTGTTGTAT
The DNA here is from genome assembly GCA_964426175.1 of uncultured Eubacteriales bacterium. Taxonomy (GTDB): domain Bacteria; phylum Bacillota; class Clostridia; order Oscillospirales; family CAJFTT01; genus CAYRPK01. Next base: position 1,033 of record CAYRPK010000182.1, read on the forward strand.
TATATATAAGTATGTAAATTTCGCAAAACAGTTATTTGGAGGCATTGTAATGCAAAACTACGATTTACTTAACAAAGGTGAACTTGAAGCACGACTTGAGTCACTGTGCATAAAGTATGATGAAGTTAAAAAGCTTAAGCTTAAATTGAATTTAACCCGTGGCAAGCCTGAGGCAGATCAGCTTGACCTTGCCTTGGATATGTTAAAATGCACATCTATTAATTCAATTGACGGTACTGATTGCCGTAACTATGGAATACTTGATGGTATTCCTGAAATGAAAAAGATATTTGCTGATTTGCTTTCAGTTAACGCTGATGAAATTTTTGTCGGCGGAAACTCCAGCTTACAGCTTATGCACGATACTATTGCCAATTTTATGCTCAAGGGTACAGATGCGGCATCTACACCTTGGTGCAAGCAGGAAAAAATTAAATTTCTTTGTCCCGTTCCGGGTTATGACCGTCACTTTTTTATTTGTGAAAAATTTGGCATTGAGATGATAACTGTTCCTATGGACGAAAAGGGTCCCGATATGGACACTGTTGAAAGACTTGTTTCGTCTGACGATTCTATAAAAGGAATTTGGTGCGTACCAAAGTATTCAAATCCTTTAGGTATTACATATTCCGATGATACAGTTAAGCGCTTTGCAGCATTAAAGCCTGCGGCTAATGATTTCAGAATTTTTTGGGATAACGCCTATTGTATACATGACTGCAGTGAAACTCCTGATAAGCTCCTTAATATTTTTGACGAATGTAAGAAAAACGGTACAGAGGATATGGTTTTAGAATTTATATCTACCTCTAAAATTAGTTTTGCAGGCGCCGGTGTGGCAGCATTTGCGGCTTCAAAGAGTAATATTAAGTATCTTTCAAGGCTCATTTCAGTTCAGACTATAGGATTTGACAAGTTAAATCAGCTTCGACATGTTGAATATTTTAAAGATGCTGCCGGTGTATTGGAGCACATGAAAAAACACGCTGCGATTATTGGCCCCAAATTTGATATCGTTCTAAAAATACTTTCCTGCAAATTGGGCGAAAAGGGAGTAGGAGAGTGGACCCGTCCCAACGGCGGATATTTTATCAGCTTTAATCTTGACGGCTGTGCAAAAAGAATTATTTCTCTGGCGGCTGATGCAGGCGTTCAGCTTACTCCTGCCGGTGCAACTTATCCTTACGGTATAGACGATAAGGATAGTAATATAAGAATTGCTCCTACCTTTGCATCATTAGAGGAATTAAAAACAGCTACAGAAGTTTTTTTGCCTTTGTGCTGAGATCGCATACGTTGAAAAACTAATTGTATCTTCAAAATAAATTATTTATTATAAAAAACCACCATTATATTCAATATTGTGACATATTTGTGATTGACAAACTTGTCCAAATCTTATATAATATTGTTTATGTTATTGAGACTTTTTGTCTCTAAATTACACAGGAGGCTGAATGACCTAATGAAAAAAGTTCCAGTGCCGGTGTTTTTCATCGTTGCCTTGCTGATTATCGGAATGGCTTTTGTGGCCGCATTCGGTGTTTCGAGCAGTTACGGTGATATAACTACCGTCAGCGTTAAAGGTGCTACCTCGATTCGTACGGGTATTGATATCCGCGGCGGTATTGAAGCGACCTTTGAACCTATCACAGAGGATACCCCCACCAAAGCTCAGGTTGATGCTGCTAAGCAGATTATCGAACTTCGACTTGATGCTAAAAACATCGCAGACCGCGAAGTTTTACCTGATTATACCAACGGTCGTATTATAGTACGTTTCCCGTGGCAGTCCGGTGAAACTAATTTCGACCCTGAAGAGGCAATTCAGGAGCTTGGTGCTTCTGCGGTTCTTACCTTCCGTGATGAAGATGGAAATATCATCATGACCGGTAAGGATGATGTTAAAGAAGCTTCAGCTGGATATAATGAAGATCAGGGATATTTAGTTTCACTTGAGCTTACAGAATCAGGTAAAACTAAATTTGCAACAGCTACTGCAACTGCTGCTGCAAACGGAACAAGCATCTCTATTTATATGGATGATACTTGTGTTAGTACTGCAACCTGCGATGAAGCAATCACTACAGGCAGTGCTGTTATAACAGGCTCCTTTGAAAGTAGCGATGTAACCGAGCTTGCTGATACTATCAATGCAGGTTCATTACCTTTTGAGCTTAAGTCAAGTGACTATAATGCAATCAGTCCCACCCTTGGTGAAGGTGCTCTTGAAATAACGGTTACTGCTGCTCTTTTTGGTTTCATACTTGTTTGTCTCTTTATGATTCTTTATTACAGAGTTCCCGGACTTATTTCATGTATCGCTCTTATCGGTCAGGTTGCCGGTGC
>CAYRPK010000183.1:0-3366 GCA_964426175.1 uncultured Eubacteriales bacterium
TACATTTTATTTGCCGAAGAGGGCATGAAGCACGGTTCAATTGCGGAGGCGTTTGGAATTAAGCTTTTTGAAAACGGATATACAGGTAAATACCGAATTCGCGCAATTGACGAAGCATATATTCGTCAATCCACTGTAAAAGAGGCTTGGCATGCTATCGGAATTGATGCTGAAACAGTTTCAGAATATATTAAACGGGATTTAAGGGGCAATAAGTAATGCGGCTTGACCATTTTCTTGTGGAGAATAATTTATCAAGAAGCAGAGCACGTGCAAAGGAAGCTATTAAAAGCGGTCATGTTATTGTAAATGGAAAAATTATTACAAAAGCATCCTTTGAAGTTGAGAATAGTGATGAAGTTGAGTGTAATTCTGAGGAAAAATATGTTTCACGCGGCGGATATAAGCTTGAAAAAGCGATAAATGAATTTTCTCTTGACTTAAGTGGCGTAACGGCAGTTGATATAGGTGCATCTACAGGAGGTTTTTCCGATTGCATGTTGCAAAACGGCGTAAAGGAAATATTTGCTATTGATTCCGGTCACGGTCAGCTTGCGGAAAAAATTAAAGCCGATTTTCGTGTTAAAAGCTTTGAGGGTTGTAATATTCGTGATTTTGATGTTGAAATTTTGCCGGAAATTCAATTTATATGTGTTGATGTATCTTTTATCTCTCTAAAATATGTTTTTCCAAAAATTGCCGAAATCCTGACCTTCGGACAGGCTGTATGTCTTATAAAGCCGCAGTTTGAAACAGGCAATAAAAAGGGAGCTCTTAATAAAAACGGTATAGTAAAGGATATAAAGATACATGAACAGATAATAATTGAGCTGCGTGAAGATGCCTTGAAATACGGACTCTATATGGAAAGCTTAACTACTTCACCAATTAAAGGCGGCGACGGAAACCGTGAGTATTTATGCCTATTGAAAGCTGAATCCACAAAATTAGTTACCGATAAGGAGGTTAAATCGGTATGCGCAGATTTGGAATAATTCCTAACATTACACGTGATGAAGATTTTTCAGTAACTAAGTCTGCTGTAGACTGTTTATTGTCCTTAGACTGTACTGTTTATATGCAAGAGGGTTTATGTCACATTGAGGGCGTAACTTTTGTTTCAAATGATGAAGTATATAGACTGAGCGAATGTATAATTACTGTAGGCGGTGACGGCACAATTATTCATGCCGCAAAGCCAGCGGCAATAGAGAAAAAGCCTGTTATTGGCATTAATTGCGGTAAAGTCGGATTTATTGCAGAGCTTGAAAAGGACGAAACTAATCTGCTTGAAGCACTTGTATTTGATAATTTTGAAATTGAAAAAAGAACAATGCTTGAGGTTTCGGTGGACGGTAAGAAATATTATTGCTTTAATGACGCTGTAATTGCCGGCGGAACAGTTTCAAAAATTACTGAGTTTTCACTTTTTCATAACGGCAAAAAAATTGAAGATTACCGTGCTGACGGAATGGTCTTTTCAACGCCTACAGGCTCAACGGCTTATAATTTATCGGCAGGAGGTCCCATCGTAGATGCGACACTGGATTGCATTGTTGTAACCCCGATTTGTTCTCATTCTCTTGCTTCAAGAACTATGATATTTTCAGGCAAAAGTGATTTAAAGGCGGTTACCAAGACAGATGACTGTTATTTAACTATCGATGGAGAAATGGCCATTTCAATTCTTCCGTCAACGGAAATTCAAATTAAAAATTCAAGCTGTATGGTGCTGCTTGTAAAAATTAAAAATTCGGTTTTTTATGAGGTTTTACAAACAAAGCTCGGCGGTAGTACCGTTAATAATTAATAAAGGACGGATTGACTGTGATTTCACTGCGTCATGAAAAGATAATAAAGATAATCAGCGAAAATAATGTTGAAACGCAAGAAGAGTTGGCTAGGCTTTTAAGAAATGACGGATTTGATGTTACTCAAGCGACGGTTTCGCGCGATATAAAAAAACTTAAGCTTCTTAAAATACCGTCACAGAGCGGTGGCTCGAAATATGCCGTTTCAGATGAAGCAAAGAATACATATGAGAAGAAGTTTATCAATTATATACGTGAATGTGAGGCTACTTTTGATTGCGCATGTAATATGGTTGTGGTAAAGTGCCTTCCGGGTATGGCACAGTCGTTGTGTGCAATGCTGGATAAGCAAAAGCTTGATATTGAAATTGTAGGTACGATAGCAGGTGATGATACTATATTCATAGTTACTCGCTGTGAAGCCGATGCACAGAAATTATGCAAGAATTTTAAATAGCAATAATCATATTTTGAAAGGGGAGAAGGATTAATGTTAGTAAATTTAACGATAGATAATGTTGCGGTTATAGAACATTCAGATATAAATTTTTCTATGGGATTTAATGTGCTGACCGGTGAAACCGGTGCAGGTAAATCTATCGTAATTGATGCTATCAACCTTGTCCTCGGTCAGCGGTCAAACCGCGAGCTTATACGCACAGGTGCGGTTAAAGCGGCTGTTAATGCGGTTTTTACGAGCCTTTCTGAAAAGACACTTGCTAAGCTTGATGAGCTCGGCTTCTCTCCCGATGAGGATGGCAACTTATTTCTTGAACGTGAGATAACGGTTGACGGAAGAGGACTTGCGCGTATTAACGGCAGGGCGGTGCCTGTTTCGACACTTCGTGACCTTGGCGGAACATTAATACACATACATGGTCAGCATGATAATCAGGCGCTGATGGTTTCTGAACACCATGTTGATTTGCTTGATGCCTTTGCAGGAATTGAAGTGCTAAAAAAAGGGTACGATGAGGAGTTTTCAAATTACAGAAAACTTAAATCACGTCTTAATTCACTTGCTACTGATGAGGAAGCGCGAGAACGAAGAATTGAGCTTCTTAAATTCCAGCTGGATGAAATTGATTCATACGAATTGATTATCGGTGAGGAAGAAGAACTACTGGCTAAAAGAAAACGCGTACAAAATGCTGAGAAAATTGCCGCGGCTTTGGGTGGCGCTTACGAGATACTTTCAGGCAATGATGAATATAGCGGTGCCGCTGATTTAGCTAAATCGGCAGCGTCGCAATTAAGTACTGTTTCCTCGACATTTTCAGAAGCAGAAATTAAAAGTGAAGAGCTTTATGATATTGCGTACAGACTTGATGATATCGCGTCAGAGCTACGCGATTTGCTCGAAACTGAAGCGCTTGATATTGATATAAATGAAGTTGAAGCCAGACTTGATATAATATATAGACTTAAAAGTAAATACGGTAACAGCATTGAGGAGATTTTAAATTATCGCGATAATGCGGAAAAAGAATTAAATGAATTTACTTCAAGTGATGAAATTAAAGCTGAGTTAAAGGAAAAATGTGTGGCTGCGTAT
>CAYRPK010000184.1:0-3358 GCA_964426175.1 uncultured Eubacteriales bacterium
TCAATAATAGGCTTTATAATAGCACGGGTGACCTTGTTTTTATGCAAAGGAGCAACAAGCTCGGTTATCGCCCAGCTTCTGCCCATACCGGCGGTAAGCTGAATGAAAAGCTTAGCACCTGTCTTATGTATCTCATCCATAAAGATTTTGAGTTCCTCAAACATTTTTGGATTTTGCCACAGCCATTTACCCCAAAATGTGTCACGAAGAGGAGCGATGCCGGGAATAATAAGACCTACGTTATTCTTGGCTCTTTCCAAAAAGAAATTTGCCGCTTCCTTATCAAAGTGACATCCGGTCAGCTCAAACCAACCGAACAGCGAGGTACCGCCCATGGGGCAAAGAACTATTCTGTTTTTAATTTCGACATTGCCTATTTTCCAAGGCGTAAACAGCGCCTCGTACTTTGTATCCATTATACATAACTCTCCTTTGTGTATTTTTAATAAAATATATGTATGATATTATACACTGATTGTTAAAAAAAGTCAAGGTTAGGACTGCTAACGCCTTGACAACGGCATTGATGTGTGTTAATATTTTATTAAGGGGACGGCACCCATAATAAAAAACAGCACAATTTAATATGAGGGGAAGACACCCATGACAAAAAACGAAACCGCATTGACGGTCACCGTTCTTGATGAAAGCGGAACCGTTATCGGTAAAACCTACCCTAAAAGAGCAAAAGGACTAATAAAAAAAGGTCGGGCAGAGTCTGTTTCCGACGATAGTATCCGTCTTAGAGGGACGACAAGCCCGACGTATGAAAATACGGAGGAATTAAAGATGGATAAGAATTATATTTATTTTGATACGAAGACTTGGCAAAAGAGTCCCGACGCAGGTTATACTGCCGCAGAGCGTTTCTTTATTACAAGCCCTATCGACGGCGAGCTTACTGAGGTTTATTCTTTAAGCGGCTGGCTTGACGGTAATGTCAGCGAGATAACAAGCGGTTATCTTGCCCTCGAAAAGAATACAAAGTATCATTTTGTATTCTGGCTCAACGGCGGCGAAAACGATAAAAGAAACGAAACCTGCCAATGTCTTATCACATTCAGCAACAGCAATATCCGCATCGACAGAGCCGATTGGGAAAATAAACTCGTTTATAACCTTAACCGCAATTACATAAAGCCTATAAAGCAATATAACGGTTGGCGGCTTTATGATATTTCATTTACTACTCAGGATAAAGAATTTACTCAAATAAGCTTTTCTGTGCAATATGCTCCCACAACTGTCATGACTTCAACGGAGCCTGAGAAATATACATTTGAGGACTGTGTTGATGAATTTGCAGAACAGCGTCCGCAGCGTCATAATATCGTCTTTGATGACGGTTGGCCCTCAGATACATGGTATTCCACTGCAAATTTGCGCAGGCAAAGCATTAATGAGCAAAATCATCAGGCAAATGAGACTTTGGGCGTAAATAACAGCTCTCTTATAGATGCCATCGCAGAGCGCTTAATGGAAGAATTCGATGTTGTTGAGATCGCTGAGCATATTATGGACGAAATTGATGTTGGTGAGATCGCTGAAATGGTTGCTGAAATGATCGCAAGCGAAAGTTAATCCATCAAAAAGAGCTGATATCCGATTGGGTATCAGCTCTTTAACAAAGAAAGGAACTGCTATGAGTCTTTATATTTATATTTGCAAAAAAATAATTGGTTTCCTCTCCAAGGGCGAATTTACTATAAAAAAGAGAAAAACTATTGTTTCATTATATGAGAACATCATCAGACGTACTGATGACGGAAAAAGCGGCGCCATTGAGTATATTGCCGAATATGCCCAATATTTGGAAAATGCATATATATCCAAGACAACTGCCGCCGAAGCAGAGTTGTTACTCCGCCGTGCCGAAACCGTCAACGATACCTATTACATAGCACTGGCGCATAAAATTGCAGGTACTGCTTATACTCGTATGGGAAAACCTGCTGAAGCCGAAAAACATCTTTCAACGGCTGAAGAGCAGTTTCGTGAACTCAGCAACGACAATACAGAGAAAAACATTCACGGTCTTGCTGCAACTCTCTATTCTCTTTCTAATATGTATTCGAAATTCGGAAAAACAGAAAGAATTGAAACCGTAAGACGGGAGTCGATGGATATTTTTTATGGGCTTTTGGAAAAATACGGGAATATATATTTATTCCCATATTTATGCTGTATAAACGATTTATCTGCCTATTACTCTCGCTCAAAGCTTCATGATAAAGCTTATGAGTTACTCAATCGATGTTATCCCATTGTTTCTCGCTTTTATTCAGGCACTTTTAAAACAGGAGATAAAGAAGCATTATTATTGATTTGTGTGTATTATAATTTAGCCGGTTCAAGTTTTCTGACAAATCACCTTGATACCGCAAAAAGCATAATAGACGAAGCTGTTAAAATGTGTCGAAATAATTCTTTTGGAACAACTCTATCGTTTCGCACGAAAATTTTTAAACGCGCAGCAATCATATACGATAAACTCGAATTAAAAGATGAAGCCCGTCATTTTGCGAATGAAGCTGAGAAATTAGCATTATCTGCAAAAAAATTGAAAGATTTTTCACCGGAAAAAAGTGCCTATAAAGAAACCAGCCTTGCGGATATTAATCTCATCGGAAATATGGACAGCAATTCCGATAATTGGACTATATTAATGTAAAAAATACGACTGATATCAAATTTGGTGTCAGTCATTTTCATTTTAGTTGCATATAATGGCAGTAAGATAACCTTTAAGGCGGTGTCATTTATGCTTATAAACAAGATGATTAATATTAACGGTCACGCAACAGCTATAGCACATATCAAAGGTAGTGAAGAATATCCCGAATTAAGCGGTAACGTTCGTTTTTATCAAAGACAGAATGGAGTTTTGGTTTATGCAGAGGTTTGGGGCTTGCCTCATGACAGCAGTTTTTTCGGCTTTCACATTCATGAGGGCACTTCCTGCAGCGGCAGCGAAGCTGACCCCTTCGCAAATGCGCTGACTCATTTCAATCCATACGATCGTCCTCATCCCTATCACTCAGGCGACCTTCCCCCACTCTTTTCAAGCGGCGGATATGCTGTATCGGTATTTTTAACTGATAGATTTTCAGTAAATGAGGTATTGGGTAGGGCGGTTATAGTTCATTCATCTCCCGACGATTTTACCACTCAACCCTCGGGAAATTCAGGAGAAAAAATAGCCTGCGGCATAATAATTGCGACAAAAAAATAAAAATTTGAAAAATTTAAAAAAAGTTGTTGACAAACCCCAAAGTTTATGATAATATATCACTTGCGTTTTGATGCTGGTGTAGCTCAGCTGGTAGAGCAGCTGATTTGTAATCAGCAGGTCGGGGGT
>CAYRPK010000185.1:0-3344 GCA_964426175.1 uncultured Eubacteriales bacterium
TATTACCAATCGGTAATGCTTATTTACCTTTCACATATCCCGTAAACTTCGATGATGCGATGTTTATTGGATAAGTGATGCCGGTTGGTAATTTCATATATCCCGTAAGCTTCGGCGATTGTATGCTCCTTCTATAAACACAAAGACAGTTACCAAGCGGCATTTTATGATTAATGCTTGGTAACTTGTTTTTTTACCGATGTTTACGGTATATATAATGATACTGTTTTGAGTCGATTTTACTGTCTTTTCCAACCCGCAGTTGGAAAAAGATTTTTACAATTCTAATAACATTGATATAATTACAATTGGCTGGGATAATCAGGGAGTTGCTGTAATTATTGTGTATATTATATCACAGACGAAATAAATTAAGAGTCTTGCATATTTGATATGGTGAAAAGTGCGCGTTACCTATGCAAATCAGCCACTTGCTTAAATAATATAGAAGGATTAATTTGAAAGGTCAGAAAAAGATGAATATTGGAGAAATTATTTTGAAAAACAGAAAAAGACTGAATTTAACTCAGGATGCACTTGCTGTTAAATTGGGTATCAGTAATCAGTCGGTAAGCAAATGGGAAAGTGACAAATGCTGTCCCGATATTGAATTGTTGCCACAGCTCGCTGACATATTTGAAATAAGCATTGATGAGCTTTTGGGATACAGACCGAGTAAATCTGAGATTATAAGGGGATTACCCTTTAAAGATGACAATGTACTTCGGATTGTTGCATTTGAAGGCAATAAGCTTATAAAATTCACAAATAAAACGGAACTGAAATTAGTTTTTGAGGGTGAGGTATTGGATGTTCAAAGTGACTTTGATATAATCTGCGGCGATATCAAAGGCGATGCTACAGCCGGCGGAGATATTACCTGCGGTAAGATTGACGGTAATGTTAGGGCAGAGGGTGATATTGCTTGTACTGATGTCCGCGGCGATATTACATGCGGAGGTAATGTCGGTTGCTTTATTGTAAACGGCAATATTAAAGCAAATGGTGAGGTTGCCTGCGCGGAGAATAACAGCGAGAATTTTAAATAAACAAAAGATTTAACTTATTCAGGAAGGATGTGAGGGATATGTTTAGAAATAAAGAAAAAAAGGAAAGACTTAGCTTTAAACGAAGCGGATCTAATATAGGCTTTGCATTAAAGCATATTCTTACGTCTTCACCGTTATTTTTCTTTCTGTATTATTTTACAACTATTTTAGGTACTCCCTTAGATTTTCTTAGTGATACCTACTTATTGAGACTTATTTTAAATGGGGATAGTTCTTTTAATGAAATAGTCATATACATAATAGTTATTATTGGCCTTGTTTTGATTTTCAATACCTTTTGCAATTATGTTTGGAACGTAACTTTAGCCGGTGCCAGAGTTAAGGTTACTATGAAATTGAGGAAAATGCTTTTCAAAAAAGCGTCCGAAGTCGAGCTTGCATGCTACGAAAATCCTGCTTTCTACGATAAGTATGTAAAAGCTATGGATGAAGCCGACGGGCGCTATTTTAAGGTATTAAGTACCATAGATAACCTTATTTATTATATAGGTTCTTTAAGTCTTAACTCGCTTATGCTTTTTTCTATTGATCCATTTTTGATAGTTTTCGGGCTATTACCATTGCTTCTCGGTTTTACCAAACGTTGGTGGAATAAGCTTGATCACGACCATGCTATGGCACGAAAGCCCATTGAGAGAAGAGTTAATTACGTCAGACGAACCTTTTATCTTAACGAATATGCAAAGGAAATGAGAGTCGGCGGAATGAAATTCCGCATGTTAAATGAACTCCAGGCAACCTACTGTGATTTTAAAAAGATGATAACGAATTACGGTATCAAAAAAGCGATTTGTCGCTTTATTCAGCAGGTTGGATTGGAGGTCATAACCATTTTAGGCGCCATGCTTTATGCTGTATGGTGTGCTGTAGGTGCAGGAACTATGTCGGTTGGGGATTGCATTGTTGTTCTCAATTCCATCGGCGTTATTTCCCATTGCCTCAATAATATCGTTCAGACCTTTGCCGAATTTGGAGAACATTCGCTTTATATTGAGGATGTACGGTATTTTCTTGATTATGAGCCTAAAATTAGGGAAGACGAAGCTGCGCCTAAGGCTCATGGTGGGGATATTGAGCTTAAAAACGTATCCTTCAGCTATGAGGGTAGTGATAAGGAGGTTTTGCATAATATTTCGCTTAAGATAAAAAAGGGTGAGCATATTGCCTTGGTGGGACATAACGGCAGCGGTAAAACAACCCTTGTCAAGCTTCTTTTGAGGCTTTACGACCCGACAAACGGCAATATTTTACTTAATGATATGAATATCAAGGATTACCGCCTTTCCTCATACAGAGATAATTTCAGCTGTGTTTTTCAGGATTTTAAGGTCTTTTCCTTATCAGTTAAGGAGAACATAGTTTTGCGTAATCCTAAAGAAAGAGATAACGAGCTTGTTACGTACGCATTAAAGGAGAGCGGTGCATATGATAAAATCTCTACTTTTGAAAAGGGGATTGAAACAACCCTTACGCGTGAATTTGATGATGAAGGTGCAAATCTTTCGGTAGGAGAGCAGCAAAAGGTATCTCTGGCTCGTGTTTTTGCAGAGAATGCCCCGTGCATTATTCTTGATGAGCCGTCGAGCGCTTTGGACCCAATTGCAGAGCATAAAATGTTTCAAAATATGATGAAGGGTGCAGAGGGCAGAAGTGTTATTTTTATTTCTCACAGACTTTCATCTGCTGTTTCTGCTGACCGCATTTTTCTTTTGGAAAACGGAACTGTTATTGAAAGCGGAAGCCACAAGGAGCTTATGGAGAAAAATGGAAAATATGCAGAAATGTTCACCTTGCAGGCTGAAAACTATGTAGAAAGCGAGGCGACTGCAAATGGATAAAAAGAAAAAGCCCAAACAGGGATTAAAAACGATATTAATCAATAATTTTCGAATACTTTTAAAGGTTGCTCGTCTTACACCTGATTATTTTATAGCAGTTATATTATGGGGTATACTTTGGGGTATAATCAACTCAATTAAAAGTATTTTTACTTTGCGTCTTTTCAATGCACTTGACGCAGGCTGCGATTTTGTTGAGCTTGCAGGTATAATTGGGATAATGGCGCTGTTTTATACCGTTGCATATGCGGTTGATGTCTATTATTGGGAAACCTACAGACCACTTAAAAAGCAAAAACTCGAACTTAAGCTTCATAGTGAGCTTTTCGATAAAGCCGGCAAAATTGAGGTCGGCTGCTATGATGACCCTGAATTTTACAATGACTTTGTCTGGGCAATGGATGAAGCAGGAAACAGAGCTGATGACGTTTTAACC
>CAYRPK010000186.1:0-3340 GCA_964426175.1 uncultured Eubacteriales bacterium
AAAATACCCTCACATCACGCAAATACTTTTCAATTGTGTTCTCGCTCTTTTCATCATTTCGGAGTTGTGTTTCAAACTCCTTAATCATACCTGTGGATATAATTCTCTCATTCATACTCGTTACCTCCGTATATTTATTTTACACCAGCACTTTTGCTATTGCGAAAACGAGTATAGAGATGAAGAATAAAAAAGCAAGAAAATTGCAGTAAAAAGAGCCAACCGAAGCAAATTTGCTTTCGATTGACTCTTTTCGTTTGTTTAGCAGTCCGTTTCTTGGATTTTTAATAAGTTATACTTTGTGCCGTTATCTTTGGTAAAAATACATGCTCTCTTCTTGCATTCTCGTATGAATGGCAGAATTGTTTCGCAGCAATGAGTTATGTATTTTTCGGTGCGTAGCTCATGCTGCGCACTTTTTTAGTATATTTGATACTTGATTTTTTGAGTATTAAATGGTAAAATATGGATGTCACACATTTTTATATATTGAATCTCTAGAGAAACTATACCTTGGTAAAAGGTGTTTCTCTCTTTTCTGTATTCTCTAAGAGATATTGAAAATGTGTGACGGCAATGAGGGAAGTACTTTTTCGGTGCGTCCCTCGGGGGCGCACTTTTTTTATTATACATTTGATACTTGATTTTTTTGGTATTAAGTGGTAAAATATGGGTGTCACACAAACTAAATAAAGTTAATTAACATGGGGACAATACCTTGGTAAAAGGTGTTTCCCTTTTTCCCCTATGTTGATTAGCTGGAAAAGTTTGTGTGACGATAAACTTGGGGAAACGCTTTTTCGGTGCGTTCCTCAGAGGGGCGCACTTTTTTTGTTGGGGGGAGGGAGTATTTGACTATCTGAACAAAAGAACGATGTAGTTTACACTGTGAACATTTTTATTAACAGAAAGGATGATTATAATGGCAGATTACAAAAAAATGTATGCAGATTTAGTGTACGAAACTTCAAAAGCTATAGATATTTTACAGGATGTTTTACATAAGTGTGAAGATATGTACATAGAGGTTCCTGAGAGTGAATTAACAGTAGTTGACAGTTCGGTGTTTAAAGAAAATAAAGGCGAAAAATCAACTGTAGTTAATGAGTAGTGATATAAATTAAATGCGGTACAATACTCATAAATATGGATTCACAGGCACCAAAAAAACGCTTTTCTGGAAGTAAAAGGTGTTACTCTTAAAAAAGACGGTATTGCCTCTTTTCGCGATGCGCCGACTGAGCGCGGTATTAAGCATATTGAGGAACTGATTGAATGTATGGACGATGGCTTTGAAGCATATATGCTTTTTGTTATACAAATGAAAGAAGTAATTATGTTTTGCCCAAATGATATAATGCATAAAGCCTTTGGCGATGCTTTGCGACGAGCAGAAAAAGCGGGAGTAAAATATTTGCCGTAAATTGCAGGGTTCAAAAAGACCGCCTTGACATCAAAGATTTTATTCGGAAAAATTATAAAAAGTCTTGACAAAGACAAATTTGCAATATATAATAGCCTTAGTTAGCATATGCTAACTAAGGCTATTATTTTTGAGAAGCCTTTTGTTTTTAAATGTGAGTTAGCGTATGCTAACTGAAAGGGGAGTTCAAATGAGTGTTGTAATTGTAGGTGGTAATGAATGTATGGTACGGCAGTATACAGAGCTTTGCAAGTCATATAATTGCCGTGCAAAAATATTTTGTAAAATGCGTGACGGACTTAAGAATAAGGTTGGATCACCTGATTTAATGGTTTTATTTACTAATACTACTTCACATAAAATGGTTAAATGTGCATTAAGTGAAATTAAAGGCAGCGATACAACGGTCGAACGCTGTCACAGCAGTTCAGTTACAGCTCTTAAGGGGATTCTTGAAAAGTATGTAAAAGGAGAAGCATAATGTCTGAAGAATTGATAATAAGACATTGCTCGCCCACGTTAGCAGGTATTAAAACTGCCAATATGTTTAGCTGCAGCTTTGAAACAAAGGAACAGCTTTACAGGGATATACGCTTATTAAACCGCCGCCTTGCATCAAGGGGGTTACGCGTTGTTCCTTTGCGGATATGTGATAAAACGGCTTTAATATATATTTACCGTCCTTCAAAGCTTAGAAAGGATTTTACCTGTGAAAAGTCAACTGATATCTTGAAAGAATGTGGATATAAGGAAGAAAACCCTGAAAAATGTATAGTTCAGCTTGTTCACCGATTGAAAGCAGGTAATGATTTTCCTCATGAGATTGGATTATTTCTCGGATATCCACCTGAAGATGTAAAGGGATTTATTGATAATGAAGCACAGAATTTTAAGTTAATTGGTTGTTGGAAGGTTTACGGCGATGAAGCTGAGGCAAAAAAGAAATTTGAGCTTTATAAAAAATGCAAGAATGTTTATATGCGATGCTACGAAGGCGGCAAATGTCTTGAGAGCTTAGCTGTCAAAGTGTAAAAAAGGATGGGCTTACCATCCTTTTTTATGGCTCGTGAACTATATGAACAAGGTGGGCAATTCCGGGGATACTTGCGCCCTGTTGACTTGATGTAGGGCTGAGAAGTGCTCCTGTTGCACAGAAAAGTACGTTTTTGAGTTGTCCCGTTTTAATTCTTGGCAAAATATATCCGCAAAGCACACTCGCACTGCATCCGCAGCCTGAGCCGCCGGCATGAGTGTCCTGATTTTTGGAATCAAAAATCAGTATACCGCAGTCGTTATAAACAGTACCCATATCAAAACCGCTTGTCAGCATCATGTCGCGAAGAATACCTGAGCCTACCTTACCCAGATCTCCCGTCACTATGAGGTCATAGTCGGAGGGCTGTGTGTTTGTATCATTAAAATAAGAAACAATAGTATCATGTGCGGCAGGCGCCATTGCCGCGCCCATATTGTTAGCATCAGTTACGCCTAAATCTATCATTCTGCCGATAACAAGGTCGCGGACGCAAACATTGGATTTGGTCGGACTGACAGTCACTGCACCTGCACCTGTAACCGTCCATTGCGCTGTTGGGGTACGCTGACCGCCGTAGCCTAAAGGAAAACGAAATTGTCTTTCTGATGCACAAAAATGTGATTCTGCGGTGGCGAGAGTGTGTAAAGCCATACCGCTTGACACTGCACAAGAGGCAAGCAGAAGAGATTCTGCCATGGTTGAGCAGGCACCGTATAATCCAAGCGAAGGGACGCCTAATTTTTTTATTGCGAGAGATGAGCCCATACATTGATCGAGCAGATCGCCGTGAAAAATGATGTCTATTTGGGAAGCAGAAATCTCACCTTTGCTTAAACAAATATTGATAGCATCGGAAATAAGTGCGGATTCGGCAAGCTCCC
>CAYRPK010000187.1:0-3309 GCA_964426175.1 uncultured Eubacteriales bacterium
GCATAAGCAGGCGATCGTTGGACTTAACACAGCTATAAATGCTTTTCTATATATGGGTGAATCAGAATTAGCGCAACAACTGTATAGTAAGGCACGCGAGCTTGGTATGCCAAGAAATTATTACATTGAGAGCCGATTGTAAATAATGCTTGACATACCTGTAAAAATATGTTATCATACATAAAACTGAGGAAGGGAGAGGCTTTTGTGAAGGCTAATATGTTTACTGCATATTTTTTTAGCTATTACTTTTTTAGAAAGAGTAATAGTAATTTGTGTTGCAAACATAATGCCGAATAAAGCTTTTCTTATTGAATAGTTCGACTGGGCCGCACAAATTACCGTGCGGCTTTTATTTTTGGAAGGAGAATATTGAAATGATCGCAGTATTAAAACCGGGAACTACCGAATCTCAGCAATCACAGCTTATTACCTGGCTTGAAGCACAGAATGTTGAAGTACATATTTGTGAGGGACATGATTACACGATATTGGGACTTATCGGTAATACTTCAAATATAGATATGGATCTGCTTGCAAGCATGGAAGTAGTAGAATCCGTTAAGCCTGTAAGTGAACCCTTTAAACAGTGTAACAGAAAGTTCCATCCCAATGATACCGTAATTGAAGTTGGCGGAGTTAAGGTAGGCGGCGGAAACTTTGCTTTCATCGCCGGACCTTGTTCAGTTGAGTCACATGATCAGCTTTTAGGCATCGCCGAGGATGTTAAGAAGGGTGGAGCAAATATGCTCAGAGGCGGCGCTTTTAAACCGCGTACATCGCCCTATGACTTCCAAGGACTTAAGGCGGATGGAATTGAGCTTCTTCTTGAAGCTAAGAAAGCAACAGGTATGCCTATCGTTACCGAAATTATGAATGCAAGTCATTTACCCCTCTTTGAAGATGTTGATGTAATTCAGGTCGGTGCAAGAAATATGCAGAACTTTGAATTGTTAAAAGAATTAGGCAAAACCAATAAGACGATCCTTCTCAAACGTGGCCTTGCCAATACTATAAAAGAGTTTCTCATGAGTGCTGAGTATATAATGGCAGGCGGTAATACCAATATTATTCTTTGCGAGCGCGGAATACGCACTTTTGAAACCTATACGCGTAATACTCTTGATTTAGGTTCAATTCCGCTTTTAAGAGATTTGACCCATCTTCCCATTATTGTTGATCCAAGTCATGCAACAGGTATCGCAAAGCTGGTTAAGCCCATGGCATTGGCTGCCGCGGCGGCAGGTGCCGACGGACTGATGATAGAGGTACATAATGACCCCATCAATGCGCTGTGTGACGGTGCTCAGTCCTTGACTCCTGAACAATTTACAGATGTAGCGGCAAGGGTTCAAAAGGTTCGTGAAGCAATTTTATAAAAAGAGAGGTTTTTAAAATGTCAAATTATAAAGTTTCGGATATTGATAAAGAGCTTGTTAAGCTCGTTGATAAGCGTATCAGGGAGCATGAAGAGATCAGGGGAATAAGCGAAAGGGAAAGACTTCAATCAATTGCAGAAAATGCGCCTGAGGATACGCGCGACTATATTCGCGTTTTGTATTCGCTTATCCATGAACTTGAAAACGCGTATAACGGTAAACAGAAGCGAGCAGAAAGCAGGCTTTATGATGATATTACTACTGCTTTAAATGATACTGCAAAGATATTTCCCAAGGCAGCTACAGTAGCATGTCAGGGCGTTGAAGGAGCATATTCTCAGATAGCCTGTGAACGTATGTTTTCGACACCATCTATCATGTATTTTAAGGAATTTGAAAATGTATTTACTGCTGTTGAGAAAGGACTTTGCCAATATGGCGTTCTGCCGATAGAAAACAGTACCGCCGGCTCGGTTAATAAGGTTTATGATCTTCTTGTAAATCGAGATTTTCATATCGTACGTAGCGTAAGGATTAAGGTTAATCATAATCTTGTTGCGAAGAAGGGAACTAAGCTTTCGGATATTAAAGAAATATATTCTCATGAGCAGGCGATAAATCAATGTGCAGAGTTTCTTTCAACATTAAACGGTGTTTCGGTTATGCGTTGTGCTAACACTGCTGAAGCTGCAAAGTTTGTTGCAGAGTCTGACAGAACGGATATAGCGGCTATTTCATCATCTGCATGCATAGAGCTTTACGGACTTGATTGCATTAAATCGGCAATTCAGGATTCGGGCAATAATCATACACGCTTTATTTGCATTTCAAAAAATCTGGAAATTTATCCAGGTTCGGATAAAACTACTGTAAAGCTCGTTTTACCGCACCGTCCGGGTTCGCTTTATAAGGTGCTTGCAAGAATTTATGCATTAGGCATCAATCTTATCAAGCTTGAAAGTCGCCCCATTCCAGAAAGCGATTTCGAGTTTATGTTCTATTTTGACCTTGAAACCTCTGTATATTCCGATGAATTTGCACAGCTTATGACCGAGCTTGATGATGTTTGCAGAGAGTTTAAATACTTGGGAAGTTATAACGAAATAGTTTAATTTTGCAGTTGCATTTGTGAAATTATTGTGATATACTATGTTTGTTATTTTGAAATATAAAGGAGCATTCAAATTTATGAAGCGACTGCTTTCGATTTTATTAGTATTATCAATGGTAATTCTTGTAGGCTGCACAGGTAACGGCGATGTAACCTCCGGAGCTGAAAGTGTTCCTGCTAACCTTAAAGAGACTTTTTCGGAGAATGACTTCGAGTATAATATTTATGATACTTATGCTGAAGTAACAAAATATTACGGTGACAGTGCAAATGTTACTATTCCTGATAAGGTTAAGGACATGCCTTTGACCGTTATTGGTGAAGAAGCTTTTGCATATCATGTTTCTCTTGAAAGTATCACTATTCCTGCATCAGTCACCACTATCAATAACTATGCATTTGCATATTGCACTAATTTAAAGACTGTAAGCGGTGGAGAAAATGTTGCAACGATTAATGAGCGCGCATTTGTACACTGTCTTGGCCTTGAAAGCATCAACTTAACAGATAATTTAACTTATATCGGTACTTATGCTTTCAGCTGGTGTATTAAGCTTGATAATATATATATAGGTACAGGGATGCGTACTATTGAAGCATCTGCTTTTCAGAATTGCAGCGGATGCAAGACCATGACAATCAAGGAAGGCTTAAAGAAGATTGGTACTTGTGCTTTTATGATGATGTCTTCACTTGAAGCTTTAACTATTCCGTCGACTGTTACAGAGTGGGAAGATAATTCTTGCAAGCATCTTGATTCTTGCAAGATTGTTATCATAACAGACGGCGTTACTGCCATACAAACAATGCATTCCAAGG
>CAYRPK010000188.1:0-3303 GCA_964426175.1 uncultured Eubacteriales bacterium
AAATATCTTTCAGCAGTATCGGGAAGAACAGTGACGACGGTTTTACCTTTACCTAATTTTTTTGCAAGCTTAATTGCAGCGGCAACATTAGTCCCACTGCTGATGCCGCACAATATACCTTCTTTTGCCGCTAAATCGCGAGAAATCTGCAAGGCCTCCTCGTCCTTAATAATACAAACATCATCATAGATATCCTGATTAAGGATTTGCGGAATAACACCGTCGCCGATACCCATCTGAATGTGAGTACCTATAGAACCGCCGGAAAGAATAGCGGCATTTTCCGGTTCAACAGCCCAAATAGTTATATCGGGATTGTGTGCTTTTAACGTTTCGCCGATACCCGTTATTGTTCCGCCCGTACCTATTCCTGAGCAAAAACCGTGAATAGGACCACCGATCTGTTCTAATATTTCCATTCCCGTATGTTTTCGCTGAACCTCGGGATTGGCAGGATTTTCAAACTGCTGAGGAACAAAGACTCTGGGATTTTCACTTTTCATTTTTAGGGCTAGTGCAATACATTCTTCAATACATAAACCAATATTACCGTCATCGTGGACGAGTATTACTTCTGCGCCGTAATGCTGCACCAATTTACGCCTTTCTTCGCTGACAGAATCGGGCATTATTATTTTAACTTCGTAGCCTCTGACTGCTCCGACTAAAGCAAGTCCAATTCCTTGATTTCCGCTTGTCGGCTCAACAATAATGGAATCATGGGAAAGAAGTCCCTGCTCTTCTGCAGCGTTGATCATATTTAATGCAGTTCTTGTTTTAATAGAGCCGCCTACATTCAGGCCTTCAAATTTAACGAGGATATCTGCACTGTCCTTATCGGTCATACGCTGAAGCTTAATGATAGGTGTATTTCCGACAGCATCCAAAATGTTATTGCAAATCATATATGTAAAACTCCTTAGCACAAAATCATTTCAATATATCCTATCATAGTACAATGCTAAATGTCAAGATTTTGATTATCCTAATAATACATCAACCACGAGCATTAAGCAAAAACCGATAATGAGAGCATAGGTGGCGCCGCGCTCATGACCGTGTGCGTGAGTTTCGGGAATCATCTCATCACTTATAACATAAAGCATCGTACCCCCTGCAAAACTTAAAGCAAAGGGCAATATTGCAGTAGAAATGCTTACGGCAAAATATCCGATTAAAGTACCGATCACTTCAACAATTCCCGTTATCATAGCGGCAATAAATGTTTTCTTAGGACTTACACCTGCCGCAAGCATCGGACCTATAATAACCATACCTTCGGGAATATTTTGCAAAGCGATACCGCCTGCAATGACGAGTGCCTGTGCAGTATCACCCGAACCGAATCCGACGCCTGCCGCGATACCTTCGGGAAGATTATGTATTGTAATTGCCATAACAAAAAGCAGTACCTTATGTAATTTTTCGTTGTCTTGCTCGTTGTTATCCGACTCCACAAGCTTATGTAAATGCGGAACCAATTTGTCGATAAGGTTAAGGCAAACAGTACCTGCGAAAATGCCACATACCGTCCAAATAAGACTGTATTCTCCGTAATCAAGGGAGGGCAATATAAGTCCTAATACCGCGGCAGCAAGCATTACACCTGCCGCAAAGGAAAGCACGATATCAGAAAACCTATGAGATATCTTTTTGAAAACAAAGCCGATTATCGAGCCGATTACCGTAGCACTGCCAACACCTAATGCAGTTAATAATACTAATTCCATTTTAAGCTCCTAACTACTTGCGATGATGTTTATTTAACAAAAATTGATGCTGCCTGTCGCTAATTTATTTTACTGAGCGCTTGAATAAACCGTCATGCCTACGCCTGTATCTTTTATTAGGATATCCTTGGGCATTTTACTGAATTTGTAAAAGACGAACATATCTCCTGACGCACCGCATACATTGCTCATTTGCAGGAAGTATATCACCCAAAACCATTCTTGGGGTACGATAAAGCAGAGTATACCGAAAATTATGAAAAAGACAATAAGTGGAGATAATGCGATAATAAGATAAGGCTTTTTTCTGAAATAATCCTCGTTACTTCCTGCATAGGCATAAAGGCCCGTAAAACCGAAATTTACCTTTTTGGCGCCGTAATATTTCATTACCGCCGCGTGAGTAAGCTCGTGCAAAATGATATATAATATACATCCGACAATTAACACTATGAAACGGAGCATATAGGCAAAAATTCCTTGCGACATGTCAAAAAGGGAAGAAATCGGAACTATAAAGGCTGCAGGAACTGCCATAACAAAAGCAATGATCAATGCGCCTATATTGATTAAAAGCGCAATCTTTTTATTATTTTGAAGATTAACGCTGTATATCTCTTTGTAGCCCTCGGGAAGTGACTGTAAGGCTTGATGTGGCATTTATTCATTTTCCTCTCTAAAAAATTTACGAACCTTATTGAAATAAAAAATCAGACTGTATATAAGCAATACTGCGGAAATTAATGCTCCGACAACCGAAAAATAATCAATACCAAAAAGTAGTGGGGATAGGGAAATAACAAAAGAGGCAAAGGATATACCCGTAATTACATATGCCGACATTTTAGTCGGTTTAAATATAAAAAACACAGTTAAGATCAGAATAACACAGGTCAGAACAGCAGTTATAAACGGTGAGAAATTAGCATAGCCAAAGGGTGTCAGACTGAAATAAGAATAAGTCTGTCTGAAAGAAGCACCCTCAGGATTTGCAAAATTCAGTACCGCGCCGTAGGGCAGACACTCAAGTACCACTGCAATAATAGGCAGTACAAGTAACAATATATTCTTATTTTTCATCATCTTGACCTCTCTTATTTAAACACTTTTGAGTATAAATGTTTTTATAACAATACGAAAGCACTCTTGGGTTCGGTATATGTTACATAACCGTCTATTATTTATTATAACACGACAGACTAAGCTTTGCAACTTTAACCAATGAAAAGCACCCCAAAACACTTTTGGGGTGCATATCAAATGAGAGGGATACTTGTTTATTACATTAACTTGAGATACAACTCCTTGATTTCCTCAACACTTGTATCTCTGGGATTACCGGGGCGGCATGCATCATCATATGCCGACTGAGAAAGGAAGTCGACATCTTCGGGCTTTACAATGCTCTTAAGATCGGCAGGAATACCGACGTCAGCAGAAAGCTTCTTGACTGCATCAACAGCGGCCTTTCGCGCATCTTCAAGGCTCATAGTGTAAGCATCCTCAACACCCATAGCCTTTGCAATATCTCTGTATTTTTCGCCGGTTGCAGGCGCGTTGTATTCCATAACCG
>CAYRPK010000189.1:0-3267 GCA_964426175.1 uncultured Eubacteriales bacterium
ATTCCACCGACTTCACACGCATCCGCAGACATTTCTTAGGCTTATACGATTTATACGCGTAAACAAAAACCGCCTTCGGGCGGTTTTTGTTTACAGCGCTAATCTGTATATTTCCTCGACATCGTCCTTATTAAGCTCGACGAAGCCGCCGACGGTGCCTTCTCTTCCATCGCCGAAGCAGGCTATTTCTGCCATTTCGGGAATATCCTTTTCATTGGCACCAAGCTCTTCAAAGGTGACGGGCATACCGATGGACGAGAAAAACGCACGGGTCCTTTCGATACCTTCAAGTGCGGTTTTTTCAGGATCGGTAAAATCCATCTCACAACCCCATACTCTGACTGCAAACTGAACAAAGCGGTTTAAATTATGCTTATAGACATACTCCATCCAAGCGGGGAAAATAACCGCCAAGCCTGCACCGTGAGCGCAATCGTATTTTGCCGAAAGCTCATGCTCGATATTATGGCTCGCCCAATCCTGCTTACGTCCGACGCCGACGATATTATTATGTGCGACCATTCCTGCCCACATGATATTGGCTCTGGCATCGTAATCATCGGGATTTGCTATTACCTTGGGCACCTCATGAATCATGGCAAGGAGCAGACCTTCACAGAGTCTGTCGGTCGTTTCGACATTTTCCGTGTCGGTAAAATAGCGTTCCATGACGTGCGCCATGATATCGGTAGCACCTGCCGCGGTCTGATATTCGGGCAAGGACTGAGTTAATGCAGGGTCAAGGATAGAGAATACGGGGCGAAGCGCTTCACCTGTGGCGGCGCGCTTGAAATTGCCCTCCTCTTTTGTTATAACGGAATCGGGAGAGCCTTCACTGCCTGCCGCGGCGATAGTAAGCACGGTTCCTACGGGAAGTGCCTTTTCGACCGAGCCGCCCTTATCCTTGATGCGGTAAAAGTCCCAGAAATCGCCGTCATATACTGCCCCTGCCGCAATAGCCTTGGAGGAATCTATAACACTTCCGCCGCCGACCGCAAGGATAAAATCTATATTTTCCTTTTTGCACAGGTCGATGCCTTCATAAACAAGTCCGCTTCTGGGATTGGGTTTAACTCCACCGAGAGAGGTATGCCAAATTCCTTCAGCGTCCAAAGATGCTTCGATCTTTGCGATAAGTCCCGAACGAACGGCACTTCCGCCGCCGTAATGAATAAGAACTCGTTTGCCGCCGAAGCGTTTAACGTATTTTCCTGCATCATTTTCGGTATCCTTACCGAAAACAAAATAGGTCGGACTGTAAAATGTGAAATTGTTCATGGTTTTTACTTCCTTTCATCCTTTAAGAATAAGTCTTTATTTTTATAAAAGAAATCAAAATAAGTTTTTGTGTTTTCAAGCTCCCACCATTTTTTAACCGTTGACGGAGTTGAATCCAAATCATATATAACCGTATCTTTCATTGCAAGTAAAAACGGCGAATGAGTTGCTATGATAAACTGACAGCCGCAATAATGTGCCATTTCTTCAATCATTTGCACTAACTCTTGCTGTAATTTTGGTGAAAGACTGTTTTCAGGTTCATCAAGACAATATAAGGTATCGTTTTTTAATTTTGAATCAAAGTATTTTAATGCAGTTTCTCCGTTACTGTTGAGCTTTACTTCGTCTCCCGCCATCCTTTTTATAAACTGCCTGCGGGATACCGACTTTTTTCGGGATAAAATTTGCACACTAAATTCATCAAAATCTTCCATACCGTTAAAGCGGATATTGTCACCGTATTTTATATCGTGATAATTATCCTTGACCTTCCCCTTATTCTCGCTGATTTCCGAATTATTAGTCCTAACTGCAAGCATATAATCAAAAATATCATCACTTGTTATAATGCGGCTTCCGTTAGGAACCCTATACTTAAATCCCTCGTCATCATAGCCAAGCTCGTATTTGCAAGCCTCTACATACATATCAAAGGTTTCACTTGAATTAAATGGCGCAATTCGGTTTAATTCAAGCTTTTGTGCTATCAGGTTTAAGAGTGTACTTTTGCCCGAACCATTGCCGCCGTATAAAATAGTTATATTTTCAAAATTAATCTGACCAAGCAGCTTTTGAGGGAATATCGAGCAAGGATAAGGATTATCAATATATCCGAATTTACCTCCGTTTTCATAGGCACGGCGCGCTAATATATCCTCTTCTGTATCAATCGGCAACGTAAAACTCGTTAAGTACATTTTATCCTCCTTTATATGTTTTTACGATATACTTATAAAAAACCTCAGGATACTTTTTATCCCCTCTTGCTTTTACTCTTTCAAAAACGGCTTTGCCGCCCATTTTTTCATAAAAAGCTCGTGAAGAATAATTTTCTTTAAAGCACCCTAAAATTATCCTCTTATTACCATTAATCTTAAAGTCTTTCATATAATTGTTTTATTCTCCATTATCAAAACTCCAAAAGAATTTATATCACTGCTGTGTGCGCCAAAGCTGCACACAGCATTCGACGTGCGCAGTTCGCGGGAACATATCCACTGGCTGAACAAAATCCGACTTATATCCGAGCTCATCAAAAAGCTTCAGATCTCGCGCTAAGGTTGCGGGGTCGCAGGAAACATAAACTATTTTTTTAGGAGACATATCACAGACTGTTTTAACAAGACTTTCGTCACAGCCCTTGCGCGGCGGATCAAGAATTATAACATCCGGCTTGATATCCGCTTCACTGAGCTTTTGCGCCGCCTCAGCGGCATCGGCACATATAAATTCAGCATTTGTGATGCCGTTTATCCTTGCATTCTCGCGCGCATTTTCTACCGCTTCGGGAATTACTTCTACTCCAATCAGCTTTTTTACTTCTTTTGCAAGACTTAAGCCGATAGTACCAGTTCCGCAATAGAGATCGAGCAATATTTCACTGCCTTTTAAGTCGGCAAGCTCGCCGGCAAGCCTGTAAAGCCTTTCCGCTTGACAGGTGTTGACCTGAAAGAAAGCACGCGGCGAAAGCTTAAAATCAAGGCCGCAAAGGCGCGCATTGATAGAATCACTGCCATAAACAGTTACGATTTTATCACCTAAAAGAGTATTTCCTCGCTTTTTATTGATGCTGAGTGTTATTGAAGCGGGCGAATACTTCGTTAGCTTCTCGATAAGACTATCAGTATGCGGAAGACTATCGCCGTTAATAACAAGGCAGATGGCAAGGTCTTCTACTTTACGGATAAAGATAGTGCGTATAAGTCCTCTGCCTATGTCAGCTATCCGGTGATGCTGGTATACCTGTTTTTTGTGGGAAGCGGTCTG
>CAYRPK010000190.1:0-3248 GCA_964426175.1 uncultured Eubacteriales bacterium
TGATTTTGGGTGTTGTAGCAGTGAACCGCGGTTTTGAAAGCACTGCCAAATGGGTGTAAAAACGGGCAAAAAAGAGCGTTTTTCTAACACAAATCTAATAAAACGCATTAGAAATTTATTAGAATTTTCCAAAAGTGCGAAAAAACCGCGACCTATGAATTGGTGCGGTTTTTGAGTAGTGAGGATGCTTGAAACCCTTATAAACAGTGGGTTTTTAGGGGTTTCAAAGTTCCAATAAATTCTAATACGTACTTTTAAAATCGGTTAGAGCCACAATTCTCGAAATCAGTTAGGGAGCAATCCCCCGCGAGTTCGAATCTCGCCGTCTCCGCCATAACAACCGTAATCTTAGGATTGCGGTTGTTTTCTTTGCGTGATATAATAATCTAAATGGTGGTGATGAAATTGAATTTTGAAATAACCTCAGTATTGTTGGAAGCATTAAAGCCTTATTTAGAAAATTCTGTTGTTGATATTTCTACCGATAACACAGATTGGCGTAATCGCAATTACAAGTCTGACCTTGTAACCATTGATGCAAAGAACCATGTTGGCTTTGAAGTTTTTGAAAACGAAATTATTGCGTTCTATTTCACCGACCATTATCATTTTGAGGATTATACTTCAGAACTTCAAGATGGAGAGGAAAATTATATTGAACGTGCAAAACACTTTTTGAAAGAGTTGTTCGAATATAAAATTCGGCATGTTGAATATTATAAGGGAAAGACTCTGTCTTCTGAAAAGTACTTTGTAATGTATCACGACGGCAGAGAAGATGAATGTATTGGCAACACTTGGTACGGTCTTTCGAAATTCATTAGCCCTTTTGGTAAAAAATCTATACATTCAACGACTTGGCAGTTTGATAAATCTAAGGGTGTTTTCTCCACGCGACAGCCAAAAATTGTAGATCCAAACGCCGTCGAAGTGATTGATGTTAGTGAAGATTGTTATATCGAAATTTTCAAAAAACATAATACATACACATATAACATTATGGAAACAGATTTTGATGATTATTTTGGTATGTATTATTGGGCACCTGCTGTAAGCATCATACCAAGCGGAGTGTATGATACCAAAGATAATGCAATCAATTCCGCAATGGAAGCAATAAAATGTCGAGATGATCTGTGTTGATTATTGACTCTTAAAAATATCTGCAAGTCTTTTGAAAATGTTTAGAACCAACTTGTAATAAATATCTCCAAACCGATAAATACAAGAATTGCACCACCGAGAATACTCGCCTTACCGGCGAGCTTTGTACCGAACTTCTTACCGAGGAACAGTCCTGCCATACAAATAAAGAAGGTAACAACAGCGATAACAAGGCATGCAATCAGTGCATGAATACAATCGTAATCGGCAATGGTAAATCCAACCGAGAGCGCATCAATTGAAGTGGCAACGCCTTGCACCAAAAGTGCCGCAAATCCGACAGCCGGCTTTTCCTCTTCCGAGTCCTTATTTTTGATGCCTTCATAAAGCATCTTGCCACCAATATAGCAAAGCAAAATCAATGCGATCCACGGAATACATTTCTCAAACGCCTTAAAATACTGAGCAATCGTGGAAACGCATATCCAACCGATCATCGGCATGGCAAATTGGAAAAAGGCAAACACTCCTGCGATACCGCACATTCTCGGCTTCTTCATCGTCGGCTCATTCAATCCGTTTGCGAGGGATACCGAAAAGGCGTCCATAGCCAATCCTACTCCCAGCAAAACACTGTTAAAGAAAAACATAAAATCCCAATTCATTTTTTCATCCTCTACTTTCATCTAAAAAATACCCCCGAGTACAGCCATTACGCTATACTCGGGGTCAAACTCAATGGATGCATAGACTCCATGTATAGCACAAAGGCTTACATGAGTCTCGCAATTTGAAACAAGCCAGATCGATTACGACCAGTATGTTGACTTGCTACGCAGAGGACTGCGCTCGCTACTCCCTCACACACAGTTTTATTATTATATCACAACGGCAACTAAAAAGCAACCCTTTTTGACAATATTTTTAGCTGGATTTTAACCGCTTACCATCTGTGACGCTTAGTTCTTTATGCGCTTTTAAGATGATAAACACCGCAATCTCAATAGCAATCGTTCGGTCGAGTATTACCGCTATTGTAAAGAAGATATTTTAAGCCACTTTGGGAAGTTTTGCACGATAAATCGCAAGCTCCTGAGCTATTAATTCTTCGCAGAATACGCCCGCGACGGCTGATGGGTTGCAGGATTAAGAAGCGGTGCCGGTTTTTGTTTCATATCGGCACGCAGATTATACCATGCTTTAGGCATCTTATTTTCGTTAAGATAAATTTTATAAGGAATATTTTCATTTTTTGTTATGACCACCATTTTGTTTTAATTTGGTTTTGGTTTTTGATATTTCTCCGCATGCTTATTATTTACTCGGCGTCCTCTCGGACACCAACGCTTAGTCAATAACATGATCTTTTCCTCCGATCATTATCACATTATCCTATTCTTTTCAAATATCTTGATAAGGACTGTTCCGAGTATAAGTCCTGCTGTACCCTGTACGACATTCGCCGGTATGTTCACAATTGACGGTACAAATCCATACAAGAACCCTTCAAATACGAAATAGCCCAAAATCATCACAATTTCTGCAACCGCACCGCTGACTATTCTTGACGGTAGATTACCGATTTTATTTTGCAGAAGCTTGAATCCGTAATGTGCTATAAGCGCCATTAATCCTTTTATGATAAAAGTTGCAGGCATATACGCAACATAGCCTGAGAACAAATCGGCAAGCGCGGAGCCTATACCTGCGGCAAGGAATCCGTACATCGGTGATATAATCCACCCAGACAGAAGTACAACACAATCTCCTAAGTTGAGATATCCTTTAAGCGGTGAAGGAATTTTTATAATCATAGTCGCTACGCAGGCAAGAGATGCAAATAAAGATGCCATTACAATCTTTTGTGTTGTGTTTTTCATTATTATCGCCTTTCTTAAACATAAAATCATACTGTAAGTTATTGCATGCGTCGCCATCGTTTTGTTAATAACATTGTATTTACCTCCTATAACAGGAAAACTCCTTTGACTTATATCTCTTGTCAAAGGAGTTTTAAAACAAAATATCCTTGACAGAGATATGCTATCTGTCAAGGACGAATAATACGCAATAATCGAAGCGTTTGCTTTTATCCGCGGTGCCACCTTGATTCATAGGAATGGCCCTATGCACTTAGCAGGATA
>CAYRPK010000191.1:0-3204 GCA_964426175.1 uncultured Eubacteriales bacterium
ATTAACTGCTGTCTGAATTTAAGCCACTTATGATAAGTGGCTTTTACTTTTTATTGATGTAATTTTTAAAATAGTCTTGTATATTTTAATAAAATATGTTAATATGTTAGAAATCATTTTAGAAAGGATTGTCAAAAGAATGACTGCAGAATTATGGACTGTTCTCATTGTCATTATTGTTTACATGTCAATGATGCTTGTAATAGGCTTTGCGGTATCCAACCAGAATAAGACTTCAAGCGATTTTTATTTAGGAGGCAGAAAATTAGGCCCCTGGGTTACAGCTATGAGCGCAGAAGCTTCTGATATGAGTAGCTGGCTTTTGATGGGCTTACCTGCCGTTGCAATGATGACGGGCCTTGCTGAGGCCTCCTGGACTGCTATCGGACTTGCAATCGGTACATACGTCAACTGGCTTATCGTCGCAAAGCGTCTTCGCGTTTACAGCCAAAGAATAGATGCTTTTACCATCCCCGATTTCTTCTCCCGCCGTTTCGGAGATAAAGCAAAAATTCTTACAACTACTTCAGCACTTGTTATTGTTATCTTCTTTATCCCTTATACTGCTTCCGGTTTTGCCGCTTGCGGTAAGCTCTTCTCTTCCCTATTCGGTATCGACTATGTTCTCGCAATGGTACTCAGCGCTATAGTCATAGTTGGTTACTGCACGCTTGGCGGATTTCTCGCCGCATCGACTACCGACTTTGTTCAGAGTATCGTTATGACTATTGCACTTATCGTTGTTGTCGGATTCAGCGCAGGTGCTGTCAACGGCTTTGACGTTGTTTTTGAAAACGTTAAAAATCTTGACGGCTACTTAAACCTCTTTGAGGGTTATATGGTTGCAGACGGCAGTAAAGGCAGTTACGGTGTTTTACCCGTTATTTCTACCCTTGCGTGGGGTCTCGGATATTTCGGTATGCCTCATATCTTACTGAGATTTATGGCAATCGAGGATAAGGATAAGCTTAAGCTTTCACGCCGCGTCGCAAGTGTTTGGGTCGTCATTTCCATGGCTGTTGCGGTGCTTATAGGTGTTTGCGGATATTCGCTTATGAAAAACGGTATTTTACCCTCATATGAAAGCGCTTCAGCGGCAGAGACCATCATCGTTGATATTGCAAAGGTTATCAGTAATTACGGTATTTTCCCTGCAATGGTCGGTGGTATCATTCTCTCAGGTATACTTGCCTCCACAATGTCAACCGCCGATTCTCAGCTTTTGGCTGCCGCTTCAAGTATCTCGCAGAACCTCGTTCAGGAATCTTTTAATATAAAGCTTTCACAAAAAGCATCCATGTGGCTTGCAAGAATTTCCGTTATTGTTATTTCAATAATAGCAGTATTCCTCGCAAGTGACCCCAACAGCTCTGTTTTCCAGATCGTTTCGTTCGCATGGGCAGGCTTTGGAGCTGCCTTCGGTCCTGTTATCCTTTGCGCTTTGTTCTGGAAACGCACTAACAAAGCCGGTGCAATTGCAGGTATGGTTTCGGGCGGTGCAATGGTATTCATTTGGAAATTTGTTATCCGAAAAGTATTTGCAGGTACCGTGCTTGATATTTACGAGCTTCTCCCTGCTTTCGTATTAGGTCTTGCGGTAATCATTATCGTCAGCCTCCTAACAAAGGCTCCCGAAAAAGAGATAACTGATGTTTATGACGAAGTTGCCGCTACAAAATAAGTAACAGTAATGATAAATCCCCGAAAAGATTGCTTTTCGGGGATTTAATTTTATTTACATCCAACTTTTATTTCTTCGGGCACATCCACCTTCAACGTAAACTCACCGTTTTGCTTCTCCCATGAAACAGAAATCCTTCCCTTTGGTGTCATTATACTGCCTGATGCATGATTCAAGTTTGTCGGCAAACGCGGATCGATAATAATATCGCTGTAGCCTGCAGTTCCCTCACGCTGACGTATACCCAAAATCGAAGTAAACAGCTGACGCGAGCATGCGCCGAACATAGGATGATCATGCGACTTTCCTGCATCCCAATATTCCCATATCGTCGTAGCTCCGTTACGCTTCATATATAAAAACGAGCCGAGCTCATCGTTTTCAAGAAGCTTTAATGCCACATCTTCATAGCCATAATCAAACAATACTTGCACTAAGATGTCTGTGCCAAGGAAACCTGTATCAAAATGGCCTAATGCTTCGTATTTTTCTGCAACTCTACAAGCTGCATCTTCACCCGCTAAACCGCACCAGACCGCGTAAGCATCCGCTGCCTGAGCTCCGTTTGCAAAAGTACCGTTACTATAAAACTCTTTGATGATAGCCTCTTCGGTACGTTTACGTAAAGAAATATATTCAGTGACATCTGTTACAAAGCCAAGAAGGTGTGCAACCTCTTCCATGATCAATAAATTCTTGACGAAATAGCAACTGTTAACATATTCGGAAGGAATTGAAACTCCATTTAAAGCCGCCCAATCACCGAGGCACCATCCGCCTTCTTCCTCACGAACAACTATACCGTTTTCACAATGCTCTTCAAGATATTTTATCCATTTACGCATCGGAATGTAGCATTTTTCAAGCATTGACAGTTCACCGTATTGCTTATAAAAAGCATACGGAACATGGACTATCGCACTTCCCCATCCACCGGGACCGCCTCCACCGCCCATGAGAGGTGCGGTATGCTGAACATGTCCGCTGATTTTATCCTGACAATCCAAGATATCCTGAATCCACTTTTCATAAAAATCGCGACTATCAAGCATCATCATTGCGGCAGGAGCACAAACCTGACCGTCACCTGTATAACCTAACCGTTCACGATGGGGACAATCCGAAGGAATACTTCCGTGCATATTATTAAGCTGAGTTCTGATAAATGCATCATAAAGGAACTGCAGTCCCTCACAATCACAGGAAAATTCTGACGTCACGGAAGTATTACTATGTATCACAAGCACTTCAAGCGAATCAAAGTTGCCTTCTATATCAAAATATCTAAATGCATGCCAAACAAATTTTGGCTCAAACGTATATTCATTGCCATTGCAAATAAAAACATCTTCCTGAATTTGATGCTTTCCTGTTGTACTTATATAGTCTGAACCTGTTGAAATAAAGTTAAGCGTGCCGTCGGAATTAATATTTTCTGCAAAACGCAAAATAATTTTTTCTCCCTTTTTTGCAGATGTTTTTACCCTGACAATACCGCTTATATTCTCGCCTACATCATAAAC
>CAYRPK010000192.1:0-3193 GCA_964426175.1 uncultured Eubacteriales bacterium
TCGGAGGTGTTCAGACAATGGCAGTTAAAATCAGACTTCGCAGAATGGGTGCAAAGAAGGCTCCCTATTACCGTATCGTTGTTGCAGACAGCAGATATCCCCGTGACGGACGTTTTATCGAGGAAATCGGTACTTACAATCCTATGAGCGATACCGATTCTTTCAAGATTGATGCTGAAAAGGCTCAGATGTGGATCAAGAACGGCGCTCAGCCCACTGATTCCGTCAAGGCGCTTTTGAAGAGAAACAACGTTCTTTAATTAGAAGTATCTCTTCGCGAAAGGAATGGCGACAAAAATGAAAGAACTTCTTACAGTTATCGCTAAAGGCCTTGTAACAGACCGTTCAGCAGTAACGGTAGAAGAGGAAGTTAACGGAAATCATACCGTTCTTCATCTTCATGTTGCTCCCGACGATATGGGCAAGGTCATCGGCAAACAGGGCAAGATTGCAAAGGCAATACGCACGGTAATGCGTGCATCTGCCGCCAAAGCTAATTGCAGTGTAACAGTCGAAATCGATTAAAGAATTGGGGGCGGAAAACCGCCCCGTTTTTCTTGAAAGGAAAAACTATGAAAAAATATCTTGAAGTGGGAAAAATCGTCACGATGCACGGTATCAAAGGCGAGGTTCGTGTTCAGCCATGGTGTGACAGTGCCGAGCTTCTTTGTGAATTTGATAATCTTTTTTTTGATAAAGAGGGAAAAAAGAAAGTAAAGGTTGAGCGTTCCCGTCCACATAAGGGTATGGCTATATTAAAGCTTGAGAATGTAAACGACCGTGACGGCGCAATGCTACTTCGCGGAAAAATGCTTTATGCCGACAGAGACGAATTTGAGCTTCCGCAAGGTACGTATTTTATTGACGATATAATCGGCCTTCAGGTGGTGGACAGTACAAACGGTATCGTTTACGGCACCATTACCGATGTTTCTCCTACGGGCGCAAATGATGTATATCATGTGCAAACGCAAAACGGCGAGGTTCTTATTCCTGCA
This sequence comes from uncultured Eubacteriales bacterium, assembly GCA_964426175.1. Taxonomy (GTDB): domain Bacteria; phylum Bacillota; class Clostridia; order Oscillospirales; family CAJFTT01; genus CAYRPK01. The sequence goes on from CAYRPK010000192.1 coordinate 999, forward strand.
ATACCTCAGCTTATTGATAAAACCGATATCGAGGGCGGTAAGCTTTTTATTACGCCCATGAAAGGACTTTTTGATGAGGATTGATATATTAACCTTATTTCCCGAAATGTGTGAGGCGTTTTTAAGTGAAAGCATAATAGGACGCGCGAGAAAAAATAAAATTATAGAGATAAATACCCACAATATCCGCGATTATACTCAGGATAAGCATCGAAGGACGGATGATTATCCCTATGGCGGCGGGCAGGGGATGCTTATGACAGCACAGCCTATTGATTCATGCTTTGAAGCGGTATGTAAATCAGCAGAAACACGACCGCATCTCATATATATGTCGCCTTGCGGAAAAACTTTGACGCAGGAAAAAGTCAAGGAGCTTGCCAAGCTTGAGAATATTGCAATACTTTGTGGACATTATGAGGGGATAGACCAAAGGGTTATTGATAAGATTGTTGACGAAGAAGTTTCTGTGGGAGATTATGTGGTGACCGGCGGCGAAATGCCTGCGTTAATTTTAACAGATGCTGTTTGCCGCATGATTTCCGGAGTACTTTCCGAGGAAGCATGTTTTACTGATGAAAGTCACTTTGACGGACTTTTGGAGTATCCCCAGTACACTCGTCCGCCTGTGTGGCAGAATATGGAGGTGCCGGAGATATTATTGTCCGGCGACCATGCTAAAATTGCTGCGTGGCGCAAAAAAACAGCGCTTGAAAAGACAGAACGTATGCGTCCAGATATGATAAAGTGTTGCAAAAAATAGAAAATTAGAGCAGTTATTTTGTGCAAAAAGTTAAAATTTATTGCTTTGTTGTTAAACTGACGGAATTTTGTTGACTATTATCGGCTTTTTTAGTATTCTTTAATCAAGATAAAAAACAATATTTACGGGGGTAAATCGCATGTACATGAGAGATGTCACGGTTAAAAATCAGGTTGGTCTTCATGCACGTCCTGCAACATATTTCATCCAGAAAGCTAATGAATTCAAAGCTTCTATTTGGGTAGAAAGAGGCGACAGACGTGTTAACGCAAAGAGCCTTCTCGGTGTTTTGTCTTTGGGCATCACCGGCAATACGGATATTAAAGTCCTTGCCGACGGTTCCGACGAAAAAGCAGCTGTTGACGAACTCGTTGCGCTTATTCAATCCGGTTTTGCAGAGTAATTAAAAAAATAAAAATCAAAACAAGCACTTATCATTACTGAACGATAAGTGCTTGTTTTTTTGAGATATTTATTAATTCAGAAGCATTCTGTCGTTTGCGAATTCTCCTCCGCTTACCTTTGCAAAAAGCTCAAGTAGGTCACTAACCTCTAAATTCTTCTTTTTCTCGCCTGAAATATCGTAAACTATTTTACCGTTATGCATCATGATTAGACGGTTGCCTAAGCGTATAGCATCCTTCATGTTGTGAGTTATCATAAGGGTCGTAATTTTTCTTTCGTTAACCAGCTCATCGGTTAAATTTAAAACCTTTGCTGCAGTTTGAGGGTCAAGTGCGGCAGTATGCTCATCAAGAAGCAAAAGCTTGGGATCTTGCATAGTTGCCATGAGCAAGGTTATAGCCTGACGCTGACCGCCCGAAAGAAGTCCAACCTTGGAGGTAAGTCGATCTTCAAGACCTAAATCCAATTTAGAAAGCAGCTCCTTGAATTCTGCGCGCTCCTTTTTGGTAACGCCGGGTTTTAATGTACTTGGCTTTCCGCGGCGTGCCGCGAGAGCCATATTTTCCTCAATTTCCATATCGGCTGCGGTGCCTGTCATTGGGTCTTGGAAAACTCTGCCGAAATATTTAGCACGTTTATACTCGGGAAGCTTTGTAATGTCGATACCGTCAATGATAATACTTCCGCAATCTACAGGGTAAACGCCTGTAATCATATTGAGCAGAGTTGATTTACCTGCGCCGTTACCACCGATAACAGTGACAAAATCGCCGTCTTCTAAAGTTAGATTTATACCGCAGAGAGCTTTTTTTTCGTTAACGGTGCCGGCGTTAAAGGTTTTTTCTACACCTTTTATTTCAAGCATTTTCTGCACCTGCCTTATTTTTTTTGTTTTTTGGAGCCATTTTGCTTTTCCAATAGGGAATAGCAAGGAAGAGCGCAACGACGACTGCCGTTAACAACTTCAAATCGTTGGCGTCAAGACCGAGCTGCAATACCGCAGTAATTACGATGTAATAGATGATAG
>CAYRPK010000193.1:0-3152 GCA_964426175.1 uncultured Eubacteriales bacterium
CAATAGGCTTAACACGTACCAGCTGTAACAGTGAAGTGTTAATACCGAATTCATTAAGCATTTGACAAGCTTTTATCTGTTCAGCTGTCAAAATACCGTAGGAAATAATAAGTACATCACCGTCACCGTAAATTTTATAATTATCAAATTCAGCAGAAGGCTTCGGTAAAGCTATTTCACATCCTCTGGGATAACGTACAGCAACAGGATGCCGTACATCGTTTACCGCAAAATTCAGCGTGGATTTAAGTTCAGAAAAGCTTGCGGGCGAATATATTGTCATATTAGGCAACGGGTTCAGCATTGAAACGTCAAAAACACCCTGATGTGTTTCTCCGTCCTCGCCGACTATACCCGCCCTGTCAATAGCAAAAACAACATGCATGTCAGATAGGCAGACATCATGATTAATTTGGTCGTAAGCGCGTTGCAAAAATGTGGAATATATTGCACAAATAGGTATGCATCCTTTTTTGGCAAGTCCTGCACAAAACGTAACCGCATGCTCTTCTGCCATACCCACATCTACAACTGCATCCTTAGACACATGATTAAGTCCCGTTCCAGCAACCATAGCCGCGGAAACTGCAATTATTCTGCCATCCTTTTTGTGTAACTGATTAATCTCTTTACCGAATACCGAAGAAAAGCTGTCTCCCGACGGCTTACAACCGCCGGTAGATATATCAAAATCGGATAAGCCATGGAAAATATCGGGATTTTGTTCTGCAAATTCATAACCTTTGCCTTTTATGGTTTTAACATGAATTACCACAGGTCCGTTTGTAGCCTTGGCCCTGTTAAAGAGTCTCGAAAGCTCCCTGATATTGTGACCGTCACATGGTCCCAAATAATACAGTCCGAAGCTCTGAAAAAAGTTACCTCTTAAAAGTATACTGCGAATTTTATCTTTAGTATTTATTGAAAATTTTCTCAAACCTGTTCCGACAACAGGAATTTTCATAAAAAGTCTGTTCAATCTGTCTTTAAATCTAAAATACTTTTCACCGTTACGAAGCTTTGTCAAATACTTTGACATTGCTCCCACACTTTTTCCGATAGACATTTCGTTATCGTTTAAAATAATAATAAGACGCTCTTTTCCTCGTGCACAATTATTAAGCGCCTCAAAAATCATTCCGTTTGCAAGCGAACCGTCACCCACAACAGCAATAGTATATGAGTCGTCGCCTTGTAAAGCCTTAGCCCTTGCCATGCCGTAAGCGAGAGAAACAGACGTGCTACTGTGACCTGCTATGAAGGCATCATGCTTACTTTCGTCAGGTTTCGGAAATCCGGATATACCTCCTGCTTTTCTAAGAGTATGAAAAGAATCAAGCCGCCCCGTAATTATTTTGTGAGTATAGCACTGATGACCAACATCCCAGATTATGCTGTCATTAGGCGAAGAAAAAATATTATGCAATGCAATCGTTAATTCAACTACACCCAAGTTACTCGCAAGGTGACCACCGTTTTTTGAAACAGTTTTAATCAGCAATTCTCTTATGTCCTTTGCCAGACTATCAAGTTCATCAAAACTCATATTCTTTATTTTCTCCGGAGAAATATCCGAAAGACCGTTCATATACGAAGCCCCCTTTCCATAATGACATACGAAGCATTGCATTTAACGATTGCAATGCTTCGGTAAAATTTTACACCGGCTGATACATCATTGAAACTAATATTCCCACCATTGCGCCCCCCAAAACCTCCAAAGGAGTATGTCCGAGAAGCTCCTTTAATTCATAGTCATCATCATCTTCAAAATCATTTTTCAAATAATCCTCTGAATCAATAATTTTATTGAGTAGTTTAGCATGCTCACCTGCCTGACGCCTTACTCCCATCGCATCGTAAATAACAACAGCAGCAAAGGCAACGGCTAACGCAAAATATGTAGAGCTTATCCCCTCAAAGCGAGCAACCGCCATTACAAGCGAGGATACGAGAGCAGTATGCGAGCTCGGCATGCCTCCTGAACCGTAAAGGCGCTCAAAACGAACCTTTTTTCTTATAATAAGATTAAGGATGAACTTCAAAAACTGTGCCGTAAACCATGCTAAAGCACAAATAACTAAACAATTATTTGAACAAATTTCCTTTATCCACTGCAACTCAAATCACCTACTTTGTACGATCCTTAAGACTGATTGCTAATTTCTTTAACTGTTCTCCCTTTGCTCCGAAAAATTCTGCTGATTTAACCGCAATATCAGTCAAATCGCTGACGGCTTTAACTGCCGTGTCCATTCCCAAAACCGAAACAAAGGTGCTTTTATTCTGATTTTCATCACTGCCCACAGGCTTACCCAATACATCAGATGTTGAGATAATATCCAATATATCATCGGTAATTTGGAAAGCACGTCCTAACGCACTTCCGTATTCTTCAGCAGCTTTAAGCATATCATCATCAGCAGAAGCCGCAATACATCCTAAAATACAGGCGGCATTAATAAGCGCACCGGTTTTTTTAGCTTCAATATCTTCTAAAACATCCTCATCGCAAGGCTTATTCTCATATGCAATATCAATAACCTGACCGCCAACCATACCGCTACAGCCGATATTTCGCGCCAAAAGATTTACCGCTTTTACAATTTGCTGATAAGGCAGCTTTGCACTTGTTAACGTCTCAAACGCAAGTGACTGCAATGCATCACCTGCAAGAAGTGCGGTTGCATAGTCAAACTTCATATGACACGATGGCTTACCTCTGCGCAGTTCGTCATCATCCATGCAAGGTAAATCATCATGTATAAGTGAATATGCATGCACCATCTCTACCGCACACGCAAATGGCATAGCTGACTCAATATCTCCGCCGCAAGCCTCACAAAACAAAAGCACAAGGCGAGCACGAATACGCTTTCCGCCTCCGAGAAGTGAATAGCGCATTGCATCAACGACCCTTTTTTCTCGACAATCAGTTAACGGTAAACACATATCAAGGGCATTTTCTATTGCTGAAATCACTTTTCTTCCTCCGTATTTTCACCGGATAGAAGCATCTTTACTTGAAGCTCCGCTTCATCTATTGTCTTTGTGCAAAGTTTAATTAAGTCCCCTGCTTCCTTATAAAGCTCAATTGAGGTTTCAATTGAAGTTTCAGGATCCTCGATTTTATTTATAATCTCTTCAAGACG
>CAYRPK010000194.1:0-3103 GCA_964426175.1 uncultured Eubacteriales bacterium
GGTAGCTATACAGTTACCGCCGAAAACGGACTTATTATTCGCGCAGGAACAGGAACGGATTATGAGCGACTGTCGAAAATTCCTTTTGGGATCGAAGTGCAGGTCACTGAAATATCTTCAAATTGGGGCAAGGTTACTTATGAAGGGATAGATGGATGGATATGCCTTGATTATACTGTATATAATGAGGTCATCCCGACATTAACAGACCTGCGACTTGAAAGCTTACCAATCAAGACGGAATATCTCATCGGCGAGACTCTCAACACAGAGGGGATAAAAATAACTGCTGTATATTCTGACGGAAGTCAGACGGATGTGAGCGATGCCTGTAACTTTTCTCCTTTAATTCTTGATAGCGTGGGTAGTGTGACGGTAACAGGAGTTTACGGCGATAAGGTAATTGCCTTTACAGTTAATGTGACGGAAAAATCAAAAGAGATTGATTTATCAGACCCGTCAACTTATCCCGAGCAAAGCCGAGTTTTAAAGTATGTGACTCCTATTATGACAGGTGAGGATGTGAAATTCATACAGCTTGCTTTGTCTAAGCTCGGTTTTGAGCTTGATGCTGACGGAATATTCGGACCTGCAACGGAAAATGCGGTGAAAGCTTTTCAAGAGGCTAATCTTCTTCAAGTCGACGGGAAAGTCGGACCGCAAACATGGAGTAAGATCATTGAACTCCTTACAGTAGAAGAGCCGCCTGTTGATGATAGTATTTATGAGATCGACAGTCAAAAAAATTACCTGCTTGGTGTTATTGAAAATACAACCGCGGCAGTCATTATTGAGAATTTAGGTGTTACAGCCGATGTATTTGACGCTGACCAAAATGCATTGCAGGCTACAGACACCGTGGGTACAGGTTGCAAGGTTAATTTTATATCGGACGGTGTAGAATTTAATCTGACTGTAATTGTGGCAGGTGACCTTTCGGGAGATGGACGACTTGCGTCAGCTGACTTTATGAAAATCAGAAACAGCTATCTTGAACGCTATACATTAACCGAATATGAGCTTGCGGCAGCAGATGTGTCAGGCGACGGAGCTATAAATTCAAACGATTTCATGCTTATAAGACGACATTTTCTCGGCTTATACAATATTTTCAAAACAGAATAAGAAAACAGCGCCCCGTATGAAGTGAATACAGGGCGCATATTTTTTGTGGTTCATATTTAGTTACCAAGCTTCGACGGTTGCTTCGCGGTCTTCACTGCCGATAACAATGCTTACCACACTTTCAGTTTTTGATGAAACAGTGCTTTCGCTTTTTGATGCAGACGAAACAGTACTTTCGGCTTTGGAGGAAACAGTACTTTCGGCTTTGGAAGAAGCGGTGCTCTCGGGTGTTGAAGCTACTGTTTGATTAGAGGTAATGGATGATGTAGAGGTTACAGCAGAGGCTGAGGTATCCTCTGCTTTTGATGTTGATGCTTGACTGTGGTTTTCTGTATCCAAATCAGAGGAAATGGATGAAGACGCTTGAGATTCGGTATCTTCTGCAGAAGAATTGCTGATTTCGTTTGCAGAGGAGTCCGAGGAAACAGCTTGGGAGGATTTCTCCGCGTCGGAAATGCTTGAGGTGGAAGCTTCTTCGGTATTTGAACAGGAAACTGCCAAAGCAAGGCTTAATACCAAACACAATAAAATGAGTGATTTTTTCATACAGTTATAACCTTTCATTAATTAAAATATTGCAAATACACGCTTTGCATCAAAGGTACCGTCGGTGCGCATTCTCCAATGACAGTAACCTGAGGGATTGACGGTGCTGGGTTGATTATAATAGATGTGGTTTGCAAAAAGCGAAATATTGCTGCAGGCGTATTTATTAAGCTGTGTAACGGAGCTGTCTGACAGAGAGATTTTATACATATTACCGCTGTCGGCATCTGTAAAATAAACATTAGTGCCGTCGGTATTCATATAATCAATATTGACCTCTGAAACGGTAAGACTATTGGCACTGTCTGACAGAGAAATCACATTAAGTGTTCCTGCACTGTACGCGTAAATTTTAGAATTAAGGACAATAAAGCTATCACAGTAATTTGCGTATGCACTACCCGTTTCGGTGCCGTCGACCGAAACATAGCAAACATAGTCCTTGACGTTTTCCGCTTCATTAAACGAATAATATATTCTGCCGTTTTCAAAAGCGAAATCGCCCGTTAAGCCTGCGGAGTATTTCAGTAAAACCTGTTCACTTCCGTCAGTATTTGAAGAATACAAATAGATAACGCCGGCATCGTCAAGCGCATAAATCAGCTTGTCTGCAGTTGCCACAAGATAAATACAGGTTCCGTCAAGAATTTTGGTAAAGCCGGATTTATCAGTCTTTACAGTATATATGCCGCCGTTTTCCGAAGAAAAATAGATATTATCGCCAACAACATTGATGTTATTTACCATAGTGACTTCAGTAGTAATAATTTCAGGAGAAGTGCAGTCGGTACCCATACAGGTGAGTTGACAGCTCATATCCTCATTGCGATAGTAAAGCTTTGTGCCTTGACGGGCATAATAGCCACCGTTTGCAAGGTTTGAAGCGGTGTTGCCGACAGTGTTAATTTCGTCGGAGAATTCATCCTCGGTATCGGTGGCATATTCGGCTTCGATAGATTCATCTTCGCTTGAACTTGTGGTAGGGACTGAAGAAGCAGACTGACCTTCGCTGCAAGAGGGGATAAAGCATATTGCTAAAGCAAGGGAAAGCGTTAATATAAACAGCTTTTTCATATGTAAATAATCCTTTCATCCAATGATACATCAAATATTCTACTATATTTAATGCAATTAAGCAAGTGTTAAATTTCAACATATTATTAACTGATTTCCAAAAAAAGAAAATACATAGTATATACGGCGACGGTCAAAATATAATCAGTATCAACAGCGGCATGGGAGAAGTTACGGTTAACTTTAAAAGCTGATGAAGTTATATATAAATACAAAAACGAAGCAACTTCAATTAAAACTTCAATTAAAATTGCTTCGTTTTTTATTAATGCGATTTTTGCGTGATTTGGAATTATATTGTCAAATTCCTCGATGTCGCCAATAACATTTATTCCGTAATATTCGATACTCGGATCTT
>CAYRPK010000195.1:0-3101 GCA_964426175.1 uncultured Eubacteriales bacterium
TATAGAGTTTTGGGATGATGAAGTAGATACTATTTCATATTTTGATATCGAAACTCAACGCAGAAGTAATAATATAGAGGCTTTTAAGGTATCTCCGTCAAAGGAGCTTATCTTCGGCAAAGAGCTTGCTGAAATAATAAAACAATACAGTGCCGATTTGCCTGAGGGAAATGCCCTCAAAAAGCGTATGGATAGTGATGCAGATAAGCTGACTTCTACCGAAACCTTACCTTGGGCGCAAAAATATATCGGTTTGATTTACGGCGAAGCAACTCCGCTTGAATATTGTGACGGCGCGATTTTCGCTTATGATTACGGCAAAGTAGCCGAACGGGCGGAAAAGTTTGAGATACGCTTTACCGAAGATATATCTCAGCTTGCCGAAAATGGATACGCGCTCCTCGACAAAAGATATATCCTGTCTGCAAAGGAGCTTTTAAATGAAATTCCACAACGGGGTATTCTGCTTGATACCTTTACAAAAACGAGCTACGATTTTCCCATTAAGGCTTTCGGACAAATGTTCGGAATTGAGCATTCTGTTTGGAAAGGAAGCTTAGAGGAATTAAAAGAGCTTCTTGACCCCGTTAAATTTCAGAATTATATCGCCGTTATTTTGGCAGGTACGATGCGTGCTGCTCAGGCATTGTCAAAAGACCTTGTTTCCGAAGGCTTTACCGCAGTCTGCGGAGAATTACCCGAAAAACTTGAGCATAGGACAGTGTATGTAACAAGCGGTAAGCTTTCATCGGGATTTTCCTATCCTAAACAGAAGTTTTTGCTTATCAGTCAGGGGAGACCTGATGAAACCCTCAAAAAACGTAAAAAGCGCGTAGCAGAGGGACAGAGAATAACGGCTCTGACCGATATCAATATCGGTGATGCCGTGGTTCATGCTGTTCACGGCATAGGGATTTACGGCGGTGTAAAAAAAATAGAAACCATGGGCATCACCAAGGATTACCTCACTGTAAAATATGCAGGCAGTGATGTTTTATATGTACCCGTAACTCAGCTCGATATGGTGACCAAATATATCGGTCAGGAAGCAGGAAGTGTCAAGCTTTCTAAAATGGGCGGTACCGATTGGGTAAAATCCAAGGCAAGAGTTAAAAAAGCCGTTCGCGATATGGCAAAGGAGCTTATTGCTCTGTATTCAAAACGTATGAGTAAAAAAGGCTACGCTTTTACGCGGGACGGTGAATGGCAAAGGGATTTTGAAGAACGCTTTGAATATACTGAAACGGAAGATCAGCTTAACGCGGCACAGGATATTAAAAGCGACATGGAAAGAACAGTTCCCATGGAAAGACTCCTTTGCGGTGATGTTGGATTTGGAAAAACCGAGGTTGCACTTCGTGCGGCGTTTAAGTGTGTAGCTGATGGAAAACAATGCGCAATTTTAGTGCCCACCACAATTCTTGCATGGCAGCATTATCAGACTTTGGTACGCAGGATGGAAGGCTTTCCTGTGACGACGGCACTTTTATGCCGATTCAGAACAAAACAGCAGCAGGAGGAAACGGTCAGAAAATTAGCGCGAGGCGAAATTGATATTGTAGTCGGTACTCACAGATTGGTTCAAAAGGATATACGGTTCAGAGATTTAGGATTGATAATAATCGACGAAGAACAGCGTTTCGGTGTCGCGCAAAAGGAATTTTTAAAGCAGAAATTTGATACCGTTGACTGTCTTTCTCTTTCGGCGACTCCTATTCCCAGAACACTTAATATGGCGCTTTCGGGAATAAGGGATATGTCGTGCATTGAAGAAGCACCTGGAGGCAGACAGCCTATTCAAAGCTATGTTTTGGAATATGATGAAAGCGTTATTTTAGAGGTTATAGAACGTGAGCTTCGTCGAGGCGGTCAGGTTTATTATCTTCATAATTATACCGAAACCATTGATAAAACGGCGGCAAAGCTTCAAGCAAAATTACCTGATGCTAAAATAGCGGTTGCTCATGGTAAAATGGGAGAGCAAATGCTTTCTGATGTATGGGAAAGACTTGTTAACCACGAAATAGATATTCTCGTTTGTACCACAATAATAGAAACGGGTGTAGACGTACCTAATGCAAATACTCTGATAATTGAAGATGCGGACAGAATGGGACTTTCACAGTTGCATCAGCTTCGCGGAAGAATAGGTAGGTCATATCGCAGTGCCTTTGCTTATTTTACCTTTAAACGCGGTAAAAATGTTACCGAAATCGCGAGAAAACGGCTTGACGCAATACGTGAATTTACCGAATTTGGCAGCGGTTTTAAGATTGCTCTTCGTGACCTTGAGATACGCGGCGCAGGTAATATTTTGGGCGGTGAACAGCACGGACATATGGAAGCGGTAGGCTATGATATGTATTTAAAGCTTCTTTCTGAGGCAATAGATGAGGAAAGAGGAACTGTAAAGGAAGAAAAAATCGAATGTTCCGTGGATATTTCCGTTACAGCACATATTCCTGATAATTATGTGCCGCAAAGAATGAGGATAGATGTTTACCGCAGAATTGCAGATATCAAGACGAGCGAAGATGCATCAGATGTTCTTGATGAGCTTATCGACAGGTTCGGTGAACCTCCGGCGGCGGTAAGAAGCCTTATTACCGTATCTGAACTGAGAAATTTTGCGGCATCTCTCGGCTTTATCGAAATAGGTGACAGAGCAGGAACGCTTCTCTTCTATCCTCAAACTCAGGATAATGATTTGGCGAGAATGCTCATTGTTAAATTCGGCAGACAGCTAATGGTAAACAACAGCGCAAAGCCGTATTATGCCTATAAATATAAAGGTGCAGTTTTACCTGCGGCACAGGAATTTTTATCTGCCGTAAGCGAAGCCAAAACTCAGATAGACGAATTCAAAAACAAGACAGAATTTTCATAATTTGGGCAAAAGAATTTAATAATTTCGTTGACTTGAATAGGCGGTGAGTGTTATACTTATTAAGATAAGAAAATATGTTTCTATAATGCTGATAATGACTCTTTTGCTTTCTTCGTGTGAGGGCAAAAACAGTGTAACTCTCTCGCCTATATATGCTTTAAATACTGTATTCAACCGAACGATATTTGAGTGTGACGGAGAAGCTATTACAGCA
>CAYRPK010000196.1:0-3067 GCA_964426175.1 uncultured Eubacteriales bacterium
ACTTCACAACCGTAGTTTTCTTTAAGCCACGGAATAATAATGGAGGTATCAAGACCGCCCGAATATGCAAGAATTACTTTATTATACTTTTTCATAAAACGACAGATCCTTTCAAAAATCATCATGGTATATATTCTATCACAAAAATTGATAATTGCAAGTATTTTTTTGCATTTTTATGCAAATTTATTAATTTTGCACAACTACGGCGCTTTTGACGTGTTAGCTGTAGTAAATATTAACGCATCTTCTTTGTTACTTTCTTTTCTCGCCTGTTTGCCTTCTCTTTTTTCGACTGAACCTTCTTGCCGCCCTGTGCATAAAATCATGCATTTATGCACAAATATATGCATAAAACCACACCTATGCATATAATACTAAACTTGACATAAATTTGCTACGGCTTTATAATATTTTCTGAGGTGTATTACGTGGATAACCAAAGATTTACAGACGCCTGCGATTATATTTTGAAAAACGGCACCTCCGACAGCGGCATCGGAACGCTTTCAGAAAAGACACTTCATGCCGTACTCAAGAGATATTACGAGCCTTGCGACGAGGACAGAGAAGTAAAAATCGGACGGTTTGTTGCGGATATTGTCGGCGAAAACGGTATAATAGAAATACAGACACAAAGCTTTGAGCGGCTTAAAGCTAAGCTCGAAGCATTTCTTTCCTGCACGGATGTGACGGTCGTTTATCCTATTGCAAAGGTGAAATACATTTGCCGCATAGATCCTGTTACGGGTGAGGCCTCAAAGCCGCGCAAAAGTCCTGTTACGGGCACTGTTTATCATGCCTTCAAGGAATTATATCACATCCGTGAGCTGCTTATTTCTCCGCGGCTTCATATAAAGCTCGTCTTGCTGGAAATCACGGAATACCGCACTCATAACAACAAATCCCGACGCGGGCGACGTGGTGATGCGCGTTGTGAACGTATTCCGACAAAGCTTTTTGAGGAAGTAAGCATTGATTGCAGGGACGATTGGAATAAGCTTATCCCTGAGGGGTTAAATGACGAATTTACCGCAAAGGAATTCGCAGCACTTTGTAAGCTCGATAGCTTTGCGACAAGCGGTGCCTTGAAGGTTCTTAGCGCTGTCGGACTTGTTGAGAAGGGCGAAAAGCAAGGCAGAGCCTATATTTACAAGCGGATAGATTCGTGAAAGGAAGTGAGCGGCACTTGACCGTAAAAGAAAAAATCATAAACAAAGCGGCGGAGCTCCGCAGTCAAGGCATTGCTCATAATCCTTTTATCATTGCCGAGGAAGAGGACGTTCTGCTTTATTATAACGACGAATTTGAAAAGCTTCTGGGCTTTTACGTTTATATGAACGGGTGTAATATAATTACTCTCAACGGGAAGCTTTCCTCAGAGGATACCAAATTAGTGCTTTATCACGAATTGGGGCATCTTTTCTTTCACAGGGAGTCAGCCCTTCTCAGCCCATTGACGGATACGAGCCTTTTCTCCCCCGACAAAACGGAATATGAAGCAAACCTTTTCGCGGCGGAATGTATGATAGAAGACAGCGATATTCTGGAGGCAGGTAATGCCGATTTTTATTCTTTGGCAAAAACACTTTCCGTCCCGCCCGAGCTTCTGACTTTTAAGCTGATATGTATGCGTTCCCGCGGCTTTGATCTGCAGTTCCCGTCAGAACCGGACAGCCGATTTTTGCTGAAATCACAAAGGATTCTTTTTACGCTTTTATGACAAGGCCTCACGGCTGGGAGTGGTTTGACGGCGTCAGAAATGACGAACGCTTCAAGCAACTTGTTGAACGCGCAAAAATAGTGGCTGAAAAATAGGCATATACAAGTCAAAACCGCCCAAGGTGGGCGGTTTTGACTTGTATACATCACGATACCCAGCGCAAATTTGTGAATAATGACTAAAATTGCACCCATTCTGTATTGACTTATCGTTATTATAATGGTATCATTTGATTAATAGTTAAATTTATATAAGAAAGGAAAATGCAAAATGGCAAAGCTTCACAAAAAAATTACATCGCTTTTGACCGCATCCGCATTACTCGCTTGCATGGTCCCTGCTGTCCCGGCCGGTGTCAGTGCTGATGATTCCGTTCTCTGCACAACTGCAGATGAGTGGACCGCTCTGTTTGACAGACGCAATCAGACCGAGACATGGCTCGGCGCTGACGGCATTTATTCTGTGGCTATCGACGGAAACGATGCTTACGGCAGTGCTACCGAAAGCACTAAGACCTTCTTTATCTTCAGTGATTCCCTCATGGGAACCTCCGATGCTGACGGCAACGTAACATGGGCACCCGGTCAGCCCAGCCAAACCTCAGCCGTGCTGACAGGCAATGTGGCAGATCCCGACAACATCGAGTTTGTTTGGGGTAATGGTGGCAACGGCGAATTTGGTTGGGATACCCACCTGTTCGGCGAGCACAAATGGATGCTTGACTGCTTCGTCGTGGATGACGCCATCTATATCCTCGGTTTTCCTGAGGAGAATTGGAAACCTAAGCAAATGGATATGATCAAAATCCCCATCGTAAACGGCGAACCCGATTACGCAAACTACTCTAAAACCTCTAACATTACTCAGCTTAACCACTACGATAGCACAGGCACATATCTTTATTCTTACGGTATATCAGTTATGAAAAACACCGTTTCTGCAGGTGCACCCGACCCCGACGGTTACATCTATTTCTACGGTTACCGTGATGCCCTTCAAGAATTCAGCCGCAAAGATTTAATTGTTTCACGTCTGAAGGAATCTGATTTCCCTGATTTTTCAGGTCTTACTTATTGGGACGGACGAGGCTGGAGCTCCAACATCGAGGATTCTGCTCCATTAGTTCAAAATATTTCCTGTGAAATGAGTGTAACTCCCATCACCACAGGTCCGAGTGCAGGTAAATATTTGGCAGTATATACCGAAGGTACTGAATCTGCAAATATGAATTACTCAGTAGGTGATTCTCCTACAGGTCCTTTTGATAATCCTGTCACCTTCTATGTTGCTCCCGAGCATGGACTTGATAACGGCGGAAGATATACCTACAAAGCAAAGGCACAT
>CAYRPK010000197.1:0-3015 GCA_964426175.1 uncultured Eubacteriales bacterium
GATAAGGTTGTTGATAACACCGATCTTATCGGAAACCTTTGCACCGCCGAGAATAGCAACGAAGGGACGCTTGGGATCTTCAAGTGCGCCGCCCATTACGGAAATTTCCTTCTGGATAAGATATCCGCAAACGGCAGGGAGATAGTGAGTAACACCTTCGGTGGAAGCGTGCGCTCTGTGAGCAGTACCGAATGCGTCGTTAACGTAAATATCTGCCATAGAAGCAAGCTCTTTAGCAAATTCGGGAACATTCTTTGTTTCTTCAGCGTGGAAACGTACGTTTTCGATAACTAAAACCTGGCCGGGCTTTAATGCGGCTGCCTTTGCCTTAGCGTCAGCACCGATAACATCGGAAGCCATAATAACTTCAACGCCTAAAAGCTCGGAAAGCTTATCGGCAACGGGCTTAAGTGAAAACTTGGTAACGTCGCCCTTAGCTTTTTCTAAAGCTTCAGCAGTAGCTGTAGCCTGCTCAGCTTCAGGAAGCTCGGCAATCTTCTTTGCTTCTTTTTTATCAAGCTTAACTGTTTCGTTAAAAATGTTGTGGGGACGGCCCATATGGGAGCAAAGAATAACAGCGGCTCCGTTATCTAAAAGATATTTAATAGTGGGGAGGGCACCTACAATACGCTTTGTGTCGGTAATAACGCCATCCTTCATGGGTACGTTAAAATCGCATCTTGCAAGAACCTTCTTGCCATTTACGTCGATATCTTCGATGGTCTTTTTGTTGTACATTGACATTTCTTTTACTTCCTTTCATATATGGTAATTTTTTGAAAATTCATTCACCATGATATTTTACTATATACATCTGTATATTTCAAGAGCAAATATCAAACAATTTGTGAAAGATACTTAATAACCTCGCCTGCAGCAAGAAGACCGGCAACTCCGGGAACATATGAAAGGCTGCCGACAGTAGTTTCGCCGTGCTTAATTATATCTGCTTGTGAATATACTACCTTTAATTTCTTAACACCGCGCTTTTTAAGCTCATATCGCATAACTCTGCAAAGGGGGCAGACAGAGGTTTTATAAATATCTGTTACAGTAAATTTTGTTGCGTCGGATTTGTTTCCTGTTCCCATAATGCTGATAATGGGAATATTTTTTTCTTCTGCAAGGCATGCCAAGGCGATTTTTGTGCTGACAGTATCAATAGCGTCAATTATATAATCGGCATTTTCAAAAGGCACTTCATTAATGTTTTCGGGCAGGATAAATTTTTTAATTCCTATAATAGTACAGTCGGGATTTATATCCTTGGCACGTGCTGTTGCAATATCTATCTTATCATGTCCGACGGTTGAATTAAGAGCAATTAGCTGGCGATTGATGTTAGATTTTGCCACGGTATCAGCATCAATAGCAATGATATTTCCTATTCCGCTTCTGACTAATGCCTCAAATGTGTATGAACCGACACCACCGAGGCCGAATAGCATAACAGTGGAGCTCCTTAATTTTTCTATACCGTCATCGCCTAATAAAAGACGTGTTCTTTCAAACATAGTTATCACCACTTTGTTATAAATGTAAAATTAACACCCTCAAAGAGTGAGCCTCCTCTTATGCCTTCCTCTTTGAGAAAGGTGGATTTTTTGCCGCAGGCAAAAAGACGGAAGGGGCTTGCGATAGCAAAACTGATGAGGAGAAGTCACACAGAAGATGTAAGATAACAGACAATAATTATAGTTGCTTTTTTATCAATATTATTGGATTTTATTATTCGTTGACAAGCTTTGAGAAAACTGATATAATCATATTGCGACGCAGTTGAATAATTTGGACGAGGTATACGTTTTGGTAAAAACGTATGCTTTGATTTCATATCCTCGTCCGGATTAAACTGTGTCGCAACAGGTAGTCAAGCATCGTTTTTCGGTGCGTGGCTTCGGCTGCGCACTTTTTTAATTTAAGGAGGATTTTACAGTGAAAATAAATTGCGAAAATGATTATTGTAGATATTGGGATGATAACAGCTGTATATTAAATGAAATTATTCTTGATTTCAGAGGCATGTGCAGAAGTCAGATTATCGTAAATCTTGATGAAGAAACCTTGAAAAAATTAAGACATGCTGATTTGGAAGGGGAAATATTATATTGATAAGATAAAGTATAGATGCTTTGAGATTTTGCGAGAGCATCTTTCATTTTGCCTTTTGCATTTAAGTTTAGCTATCAATAATTTCAATATTTAAAATTATACCGCATTTTACCTTTATTTTCAACCGCAATAATTACAGTTTTGTAAAATTAATAAAATCTTGTAGAAAATATATGATTTTAGGTGTATAATAATCGTTTGTGAAAAGAAATGTAGTGAAATGAGGATTTTTATGGTTAGAGAAGACTTAAGAAATGTTGCCATTATTTCTCACGTTGACCACGGAAAGACCACTCTTGTTGACGAGATGCTCAAGCAGGGCGGTGTTTACAGAGAAAATCAGGTTGTTGAAGACCGTGTTATGGACTCTAACGCGCTTGAACGTGAACGCGGCATTACTATACTTGCAAAAAATACTGCCGTTCATTATAAGGGTGTTAAGATAAATATTATTGATACTCCGGGTCATGCAGACTTTTCGGGTGAAGTAGAACGTATTTTAGATATGGTCAGCGGCGTAATTCTGCTTGTTGATGCAGCTGAGGGATGTATGCCTCAGACTCGTTTTGTTTTGCAGAAGGCTCTCGAAATGAATCATCGTATTATCATTGTCGTTAATAAGATTGACCGTCCGGATGCTCGTCTTGACGAAGTCGGTGAGGAGATTTTAGAGCTGCTTATGGATTTAAATGCTAACGAAGAGCAGCTTTACAGTCCCGTTATCTTCTGTTCGGGCAGAGCAGGTACTGCAAGCCTTAGTCAGTATGAGCAGGGTAAGGATTTAACTGTCCTTTTTGATACCATTCTTGACCATATTCCTGCTCCCGAGGGCGATGAAGAAGGAAAGCTTCAGATGCTTGTTTCTTCTATCGACTATAACGAATATGTTGGCAGAATAGGCAT
>CAYRPK010000198.1:0-3014 GCA_964426175.1 uncultured Eubacteriales bacterium
AATTATATTCTTCTGTAAATCAGGACGGCGAAGATCAAGAAAGCGGTATTTAAGTCTTAATTCTTCTTTACAGTTTGAATCCTCAACGATTTCAAAGGGAGGAGTTTCGGCTTCACCCAAAATGCGAAGCTCGTGGACTGCAATTTCAACTTCACCCGTGGAAATCTTGGTATTAAATGCTCCCTCACGCTTACGAAGTAAGCCCTTTGCCGCCAAAACAAATTCACTTCTGACGGAAAATGCCTTCTTAAATGCTTCGATATGCTCAGAATCACTTTCGTCAAAGGCAAGCTGAATAATACCCGTTCTGTCGCGAAGGTCGATAAAGATGAGGCTTCCTATATCGCGCTGACGTTGACACCAGCCGAAAACGGTCACTTCCTTACCTGCATCAGACAAGCGAAGCTCGCCGCAATAGTTAGTTCTCTTAAGCCCCGTAAAGCTTTCATTCATACTCATTTAGAATACATTCCTTTCAACTTACCTCTTACATCCCCTGCAAGATAGAGAGAACCGGCTATTACCGTAGTCGAGGTGATATTTTTAATTGCTTCATCGGCTGACATTGCAGTCACGGAAGCATTGTATTTTAAAATAATTTCCTTTAGAGCCGCCGCCTTCATAGCGCGAGGATTATCAGGCTCAACCGCTATCACGTTTTCAAATAGCGGTGCAATAACAGAAACGCTTTTTTCTACATCCTTATCCTTAAGCATTCCTATTATAAGTGTAGAATTTCCGCGTGGGATATACTTTTCTACTGTATTTTTAAGCGCATTAATGCCGTCGGGATTATGGCTTCCGTCAAGCATTATAAGAGGCTCTCGGCATATAATCTCTTGCCTTGCAGGCATTGTTGCTTTTGCTATTCCATCAATAAAAAGCTTATTATTAAAGCTGACTTCATGGACATTTCTTAAGGCAAATGCCGTGGTCATCGCAGTTAAGCAATTCGCACGCTGATGCTCACCGATAAAGGGACAAAATACCTTTTTGCCGAAAAACTCAAACTCCGTTCCCTCGATGCTTTCTTTTATAACATTTACTTTATGGGCATCGGGAAGATTTAACGGTGCATGAAGCTTAACGCAATGCTCATAGATAACATCTAAAACAGCTGTTTCCTGCATTTCACTTGAAACAACGGGGCAGCCTTCCTTGATAATACCGCATTTCTCTGCGGCAATCTTTTCGACAGAATCTCCTAAAATATCGGTATGGTCAAGAGAAACAGTAGTTATTACCGATGCAAGCGACTTTTTAATAACATTTGTCGCATCAAATCTTCCGCCCAAACCGACCTCGCAAACGAGAATATCCACGTCCTTTGCGGCAAACCACAAAAACGCCATTGCGGTAACAAGCTCGAACTCGGTTATTTCAAGTCCGGATTTTTCCTCAATCGGCCGTATTTCAGTCGCTAAAGAGGCAAGCTCATCGTCCGATATCATTTGTCCGTTAATTTGCATACGCTCATTAAAGCAAATAACATAGGGAGAAGTATACAGTCCCACCTTGTATCCCGTTTCGGACAGTCCCGAAGCAAGCATCGCGCAGGTAGAGCCTTTTCCGTTCGTACCTGCAACATGAACGATATCAAGATTCTCCTGCGGATTTCCTAAAAGCTCGAGCAACTTTTCTATCCGTTCAAGTCCCGGCTTTATACCGAAGCGTTCCTTGGAATGGATGTAGGCAAGTGTTTCCTTAATATTCATTCTGCCTCCACTGCCGTCAAGGCAACCCAACCCTTATCTCGGGCAATTTGAGTAATTTTAAGTCCGCAGGCTTCGACTGCATTTACGACTTCTTCCTCACGGCTGTCAATTATGCCGCTCGCAACAAAAACTCCGCCCTTTTTAAGGAAGGTTTTGATATCTTTTGTCAAACGCATTATAACATCTGCCACTATATTTGCAACTATAAGGTCAAATTCACCTGTTACCTTTTCCGCTAAATCGCCGCAAATAAATTCAATCTTTCCGCCGACTCCGTTAATCTCTGCATTTTCATTTGCAACCTTCACTGCCAAAGCATCTATATCAACGGCAACCGCCTTTTTAGCGCCTAATTTCATTCCTGCTATCGCAAGAATACCGCTACCGCAGCCTACATCCAAAATCTCAGTTTCGGGAGTAATAAAATTCTCCAGCATCTCTAAGCAAAGGCGGGTCGTTTCGTGAGTACCGCTACCGAATGCCATACCCGGATCTAAGATAAGGGTTTCTCTGCCCTCTGCTTTTTCGTCAGCTTCCTCCCACTGAGGTTTTACATAAAGTCTTTTTCCAACGGGGAAAGGCTTATAAAACCGTTTCCAATTATTTGCCCAATCTTCTTCCGAAACATTACCCGTGGAAATCTCAGCATTGGGTAAGCGTTCATTTAAGTACATAAGTACTCCATAAGGCTCGTCCTCGGGAGAAACAAACATATGTACCATGACTATTCCTCGGTCCTTTTGCAAAAGCTCTTCGTCTATTAAATCTATATGCGCAATTTCCTCAACCTCTTCTTCAAGAGAGGAATAATCTTCGGTATAAATTCCGCCCTTTGCCGCCATAACTGCCACGGCTTCAGTATCACTTAATTTATCTGTCGGAACGGTTATTATAATTTCAAGCCAATCGTTCATTTTCTTTCCTTTCATCTGATGAGGTTGACAATAATTTTGTTTTAAAATACACCTATACTAAAAGTTTTAAACATTTTCAACAGGGTTTTCAACATGCAAAACGGCTTATGCGCCGATTTTGTCCGTCTTCGGCTTTAAGTTTTCAACATTTTCAACAGGGTTATCAACACTTTGATTTTAGTTGCTCAGGTTTACATAACACGTGAAAAAGCTGTTATTTTGTAAAAAATTCAGTAAAGTTGTCGAGCTTTACGATTTTTGTGTCACCATTTGTCATATTTTTTATTCTGCACTCACCTGCCGCCAGCTCGTCAGCACCGAGGACAGCTGAATATTCAGCAGAAATCTTATCTGCATATTTCATCTGGGCTTTAAGGGAGCGTCC
>CAYRPK010000199.1:0-3004 GCA_964426175.1 uncultured Eubacteriales bacterium
CACATGCAAATAATAAAGTCACATCGGAGATTGATGCTTTAAATAAATTAGCAAAGGATTTTGATGGTAAAAATTATCATCTAAGAACAACTCAGTTTATTCGATATCCATCATACAGTGGAAGTAATTGGAATAAAGTTGGAGGCGAGTTAGCTGAGTTTGAAGGATTTAAAACTTATATAAACGACAATAACAGCTCGTTAAACGCACTGCATTCATATAGGCAATTTTATCATGATAGTTTTAATCGTACAATTGATCTCACACATCTACTTGCGACAGCAAATGGACTACTGTATGATTCAAATTCGTTAGAAGCTAATATTGTTGGAGAAGAGATAGTAGATGATTTATGTGGTTGGGCAGGAGATTTGCAGACCTTAGTGATAGAGGTTCTGAACGAAGTAAATCATTCCCAAGATTATAATGTTGTATATTCAGCGTTTATGAATAAAATAGGATCCAATAGCAGTGATTTTGGGCAAGAGGATGTTTATGCAGATTTGGACGCGATATATATTACCGATAAATTATTATCAAAAGATTTGATAGGAACACAGATATCTACTTATTATAGTAGTGGTTTATCAAATAATAGGTTTACTTATTTCATTGACGGAAGAACCAAAGAACAATTTAAAGCGGATGTTAGGCCGTATACAAGACTTAAATATATGAACATTCAAATATGGCCACTATACGTTGGAGAATTAACTCAAATAACTGATGTACAAGGACAAGCTTGTACAGACGCTTTTACCGACTATATTTTTTCTCAACAATTAGTAGGCGGATAAGTGTAAAGGAGATGCAAAAATGATTAAAAAAATAATCGGTAGCATAGTTGCTTTAATAATTATTTGCTGCACACTGACTGCGTGCACAGATGCAAAACAAAATTTCGAATCCGAATCTAAACAATCATTGCAATCCGGTGATAGTTTATCTGATTCAAGCTATTCGTTTGAATCACGGGTTGAAATAACAAGCAAGCTGTCAGAAGAAAAACTGAAAGCAGTAACAGGGAAGTTTTCCGAGGCAGAAGCTTATTCTGACGAAATAAATCTTAGTGAAGATCAAGACCTGGTGCCCGTGATTCTCGCACAAACCGATAATATACAGGCTATTACGATAACTGATAATGCAACGGGCATTCCGAATGTAACAGAAGTTGCTTTCTTGCCGGATGTAGATGCTGTTTTTGATGATGTGCCGGTTGATGTTGAGGGATATCAAATTGGTTTTGTGAGAATTATCTACAATGCCAAGCTTTCACAGATAAAAGAGTTTGAAATAAATGAAAGCCGTATTGTGATTTGTGACGATGAAGAAAAGTTGCTTCTTTCACAAAATCATACTCAAGAGACAGAAAAAACGATGTTTAATTTCTATTACACCGTAAACGAAAATACAATATGCACGGTTGTGGGGTTTGTTGAAGATACAGCGCAGTTAACAAAAGAATTTGCACAAAAGATAAAGGATGATTTTATTTGTAAGCCTCTATCTGAGCTTTAAGCAAGAAACCGCTGACTGTCCAAAAGAGCTGAGAGGTTTTCTCAGCTCTTTTTTCGTCTGCTAAAAAAAATCATTGACAGAGCGCCTTTTCCATGTTAATATGATAAAGCGCAAAAATTTTCCGCAAAAACAACAAAGGAGTGTCACAATGAGACAAAAAAGCAAAAACCGCCTTATTCGATTTGCTTCTGTAATGCTAACACTTAGCATGCTACTGCAAACTACGGCTATGGCGGAAGGCGGCAATCAAAATGCAGCCAATCCCGAGAAGGAGTCTGTAATCGAGCAGACAACGCAGGAAACCGAGACTGTCGGTCAAAAGGATATCGCCGAAATGGCGATAGTTTCTGAGGACGAAAGTCTGCGCGGAGAATACGAAAAGCATTTTCTGTGTGAGGACGGAAGCTATGTTGCGGTTTCTTATAACACCCCTGTCAATTTTCTCGATGAAGACGGCGAATGGCAGGAGATCGACAATACCCTTGAAGAGGATGTTGATGAAAACGGCAATGCAACCCTGAAAAATAAAAATGGTTTGATGGATGTTGAATTTGCCCAAAATGCAGCAGATGAGAATAAGCTTGTCAAGGTGGAAAGTGACGGATACGAGGTATCGTGGTCGGTCGAAGCTGTTACAGATTCCGATCTGCTAGCAGAAAAAATTATCGAAAATGCCCTTAGCGAAGAATATCTCACTGAGATCACTGATATGACCGTAAATGAAGCTGTTACGGAAAATGAGGCAGCAACAGCGACAGAAACACATGTTTTTAATGAGAATTTTGACTTCTTTTATGACAACGATAGCATGTACACGGGAAACGATTTGATTCAAGGAACGAATTACTGGAAATACGATGCGCAGCATTGGTCTTAAGAATTTTGAAAGGTGGAAATATCGTGAATAAAAAAATATTGTCTACATCAATGTGTGCTGTAATACTATTGCTGAATTTGGTGTCTTGCAATGGTGACACACAGATGGTTTCTTCAGTTAGTAATTTAGTTGTTTCATCGGAAACGATGACCCAAGTATCAAGTCAGCCGGAATCAAGCGATGTTGAATCAGGTGGAATATCAAGTGAAATTGAACATATTTCATCCACTTCATCCGAAGTAGACGTACATCATATATTCATGGATAAAGATATAGTTGGAGTTATTCCAGAAGATCTTCCAGAATATATTGACGGATCAATTGAACTTTATGATCAAGATAAACAAGACGGTACGACGGCGAATAGACAAAGAAGGCACTGTTTTTATAGATATGCAACAACTCTTGCGAGCTATATACCGGAATTAGGAGGTTTTTCTATTGGAAACAACCCCAAAACGCCGCTCGATGAGTGGATGTTGGAATACTATGGTCAAGATAGTAATTACTTTAGTTTTGATGCGGCTGAACCGGAAGATATGGCATTGGTTTCACTTATAAAACATTTCAATATTCCGCGTGACGTAATGGAAAAGGCTTTAGAGGATT
>CAYRPK010000200.1:0-2927 GCA_964426175.1 uncultured Eubacteriales bacterium
ACTGCCGGCAGACTGCATAATAAGAAAAATCTTATGGATGAGCTTCATAAGATAAGTCGCGTTATTGATAGGGAAGCACCTGATGCAAAAAAGGAAGTGCTTTTGGTGCTCGATGCAACAACAGGCAGGAATGCCGTTAATCAGGCAAAGGAATTTGCTGAGGCGGCAGGTATTACGGGAATAGTTTTAACAAAGCTCGACGGTACTGCCAAGGGCGGCGTTGTCCTTGCAATACATGATGAATTGGGTATACCGGTTAAATTCATCGGTGTCGGCGAAAAGATTGATGACCTTCAGCCTTTTGTACCGGAAGATTTTATCAATGGATTATTTGAAGAAACGGGGAACTGATTTTGTTTGTACTTGCAACCAATAATGCGCATAAGGTAATTGAAATGAAGCGCATACTTGCTCCTTTGGGGATTGAAGCAATTACTCAGAAGGAAGCAGGAGTAGATATTGATGTTGAAGAAACGGGCGCGACCTTTGAGGAAAATGCGTTTTTAAAGGCGCAGTCAGTGTCAAAAGCGACAGGCAAGCCTGCGATAGCCGATGATTCGGGACTTTGTGTAGACGCGTTGGATGGTAAACCCGGCATTTATTCAGCGAGATATGCCGAAACAAACGACGAAAGAATAGCAAAGCTTTTAAAGGAGCTTGACGGAGAAAATAACCGTAGTGCCAGATTTGTAAGTGCTATTTGCTGTTATTTTTCCGAGGACGATTATTTTTGCGTGAGAGGAGAGTGCTTGGGCAGGATATTAACTGCACCCACGGGCAAGGATGGCTTTGGATATGATCCTATATTTGTGCCCTTGGGTGAAGAGTTTTCCTTCGCTGAAATGTCAGCAGAAATGAAGGATGGCTTCTCTCACAGAGGAAAATCGTTGGCGGCACTTGAAAAGCGACTTGAAGAAAGAATGAAAGGATAAAGCTTATGATAACTACAAAGCAAAGAGCATATTTAAGAGGCTTGGCAAATTCCTTAGAGCCCGTATTTCAAATCGGAAAAGGTGGAATTACTCCTAATTTAGTGGTACAGGTGAAGGATGCCTTAGCTGCACGTGAAA
Organism: uncultured Eubacteriales bacterium; assembly: GCA_964426175.1. Taxonomy (GTDB): domain Bacteria; phylum Bacillota; class Clostridia; order Oscillospirales; family CAJFTT01; genus CAYRPK01. Next base: position 1,071 of record CAYRPK010000200.1, read on the forward strand.
TAATAAAGCTTTCGGTTTTAGAAACCTCGCCCGTAACCGCAAAGGAAGCGGCAGAGGAATTGGCGGTATCGGCTACTGCAGATATCGTTCAGGTTATAGGAAGAAAATTTACTCTTTATAAAAAGAACGAAAAGGAACCCAAAATTGAGCTTCCGAAAGCGGGAAGAAGATAAGCTTATGAACATAGGTTTATTTGGAGGAAGCTTTAATCCTATTCATAACGGACATATTGCGCTTGCAGATAATTTTGTGAGAGATTTAAATTTGGATAAATTAATACTTATGCCTGCAAACATACCTCCTCATAAGTCGGCTGAGTATTTGGCAAGCGGCGCTGATAGACTTAACATGTGCAGACTTGCCGCAAAACGCATAAAAAACGCTGAGGCTTCAGATTTTGAACTAAGCCGAAACCAAGTCAGCTATACGGTGGATACTCTTGAGGAGCTTTTTCGCCTATATGAGGATAAAGTATATCTCATCATGGGAACGGATATGTTTTTATCTCTGCAAAATTGGCGTAATGCAAAGCGTATATTTGAGCTTGCTATTCCGTGCGCTTCGGCAAGAAGCGAGAATGAATATGAGAAGCTGTGTGAGCATAGCAAGAATTTGAATTTTGAATACGGTGCGCAATGCATAGTGAGGGCATTTCCGGTTATTGAGCTTTCATCGACGGAAATCAGAGAAAAAATTTCATTAAACGAGGATTGCACGGATTTAATTGACATTGAAGTTTTAAAATACATTAATGAAAACGGACTGTTCAGAGGAAAAAATAATGATTGAAAGAATTGATGAATTTAAAGCGTTATTAAAGGAGCGGCTTCATGAAGACAGATACTATCATTCCCTTTGTGTCATGGAAGAAGCAAAGCGCCTTGCAAAAAAATACGGCGCGGATATCGAAAAAGCAACCGTGGCAGGACTTTTGCACGATATTACAAAAAATGAACCTGACGAAATTCATAGGTTGATTTTTGAAAAAGGGAATATTCCGCTTGATGATGTTTCAAGAAAAAGCCGCAAGCTTTTTCATGCGATAAGCGGCGCATACGTTATCGAACATGATTTAGGTATTACCGATAAAGATATAATAAATGCCGTAAGATACCATACTACTGCCAGAGAAAACATGACTATTCTGGAGAAAGTAATATATATGGCGGATTTTATTTCTGCCGACAGAACCTATGACGGTGTTGACGAATTACGAAAAATGGCGTATACTTCTTTAGTAGATGCAATGGTATTTGCACTCGCCTTTTCGATAAATGAATTAACAGAAAAGAAAGCCATGCTTCATCTTGATACCGTGAAAGCATGGAATGATTGTATAAAGGAAAGGAATAGTTAAATGGAATCACTTGAATTTGCAAAAATTGCCGCAGGAATACTTGACTCAAAGAAAGCGCGTGAGGTTCAGGCTGTAAAGGTACATGACTTAACGGCAGTTACTGATTACTTTGTTTTTGCCGGCGGTACAAGTAATACTCAGGTCAGAGCGCTTGCTGATGAGGTAGAGTTCAGACTGAAAGAGGAATACGGTGAAACGCCTATCCACACGGAGGGTTATCGTGATGCTACATGGATAGTCCTTGATTACGGCTATGTTATGATACACATTTTCCAACCCACTGCAAGAGAGTTTTATAAAATTGAAAAGCTTTGGGCAGACGGAGAACAGGTTGATTTATCCGATGTGCTTATGCCTGATTGATAGATTAATACAGAAAGGATGCTGTTATATATGAATTATGATTATAAAGCCATTGAAAAAAAGTGGCAGATGATATGGGAGGATGAAAAGGCTTTTGCCGCAGGTACGGATTATACTAAGCCTAAGTTTTACGGCTT
>CAYRPK010000201.1:0-2926 GCA_964426175.1 uncultured Eubacteriales bacterium
CATTTTCCGAAGACGGAGAAAAGCTTGTAACAATAGAAAAGGATGGATACACTGTATCATGGGACATAACAGCAAAATCCGACGCCCGATTAATTGCACAAAAGATACTTGAAGATAAAATTCCTGCAGCTTTTATTGAAGAAATAACAGATACATTGGAAAATGAAGCTGTAGGCGGAAATTTGGCAGGTCAAATAGAAGCTAATGCAGCCATTCTTGAAACTCCTGAAATAGGTAAGGTTATCTCAAGATATAATCTCACCGATAAGGTTTTTGAGATGCAGTCAGAGAATGCAGAGATAAAAGAAAAGGATACTGATGATTGGACAGAAGCCGAAAAGATGACAACGGTATTAAAAGCCGCATCAGAGCTTGCATTTGAATCCGCCTTTGAAGAAGAAATAGACTTAGAATATGTTGTTACCCCCACAACGGTTAAGGAAAATATAATCCTTAATTCTATGAGCGAAATAACAAGCTACGTAACAACCTTGACGGCAGAAAATCTTACAGCAACGTTAAAGGAAGATAACAGCATAGAGCTTAAAAACGAAGCTGACGAAGTAATATTCACAATTTCCGCACCGTATATGTTCGATGATATAGGAGCAGAAAGCTTTGATTTTGAGGTAACATTACAAGAAAGCTTAACGGGAGAATATATAATCACATATACTCCCAGCCTTGAATGGCTTTCTTCTGCCGACAGAGTTTATCCTGTTACGGTGGACCCCACATTTAAAGTTCCGACAGTATACACAGCAAGCACAGTATATGATACATATGTTGTTGAGGGTAGTACGGAATATCACAATAATGAAAGCAAATTATATGCAGGAGTAAAGGGCGGAAAAATACATCGCATATACTCTAAGCTTAAAACACTTCCCTATATTCCGAAGTTTGCAACAATATCAAGTGCAACATTACAATACAGATTGTCTTCCGGTACATCTACTGCAAATAATGCTTTTTCCTGCTATTCTCTTGCGACAGAGATGACATCAGGCCAAATTAATTGGAACAATGCACCGGCCGCAAGTACGTGTCTTGCTTCATCGGTGATGCCGATACTATCAGGTGGTAATTATTATTTATCTTTTAATTTAACAACTGCAATTAGGTATGTTTATCAAGGATATGCCAATAATGGATTATTAATACGTTATACAAATGAAAATCCAAGCCCTGCAGATTATAATTCCATGTACTCTTCTGATGCTACATCTTTAAGGCCAGTGTTAACTATAATATACACTACTGCAGGTACAGATGCAGATATTGATAATGGTGTGTATTATATTAAAAATCCTGCACGTAATTTATATCTTGATGTAGACCATGGATATACTGCTGACCAAACTGCTGTTTTAGGATACAGCTTTAACGGCGCAGTTAATCAACGTTGGAGAATAACTAATCTTAACAACGGATATTACACAATAGTACCTATGCACAATCAAGGAAGTGCATTGACTCATTACGGCGGTACCAATAATTCATTGGTAATGATTTACAACGGTATACTTAGTTCAACAACTTATACCGATTATGCACAGTGGTCAATTATAAATAACGGTGACGGAACAGTTCGCTTTGTAGCAAAGCGTTCTGCCGGAAACACACCAAAGGTGCTTGATTTATCCGGCGGTTCCGGAACCCAAGCACAAATTTATGATTGGACGGGTAGCGGCAACAGTAACCAAAAATGGGAGATTGAGGATGTTTGTTGGCCATATTATGAGAAGCCTACTATTAGAACACGAAATGAATGGGGAGCAATTACCAACCCAAACAGGACTCCTGACGAGCGTGGTGTAGCTGAAAGAATTATATTCCATCATTCTGCGACAAATTTTACCAGTACAAATGAAACCCAAATAATTAATGAAATTAAAAGAATTCAAAATTTGCATATTAATGGTAATGGATGGGCAGATATCGGTTATCACTATATTATTGACCCAAACGGGAGTATATGGGAAGGACGCCCATTAGACAAACAAGGTTCGCATGCATCAGGATATAATGACGATATTGGTGTGCTTATTTTAGGCGATTTTGAACAACGACTCATAAATCCAACACCAAATGAATTAAACCAGAATCAAAAAAAAGCAATGCAAAGTTTATCAAAATGGCTTTGCTGTTCGTTAGTACTGTCTAAAATTAATTCAGGTCAAGATGTTGCTCCTATTAGTACCCATAGAACTGTTAATCCAAATGCTACAGTATGCCCTGGTCAAGAGGCTGCAACTTGGATAGAAGGTGATTTACGTGAATATATTAATAATTGGGGAAGCTAAGATTAGAATTTAAGGAATGGTTTTATGAAAAAAGCTAAGATTCTACAATTAATTTGTATATTAGCATTCGGTACTGTGGCTTTAGGCTTGTTAGTATTTTATATAATGAATAATCCTTCTGAAAATCAAACGGAAAGCATACGCCAACAGTATTATGAGCTTGTTAAAACTTCTGACAGCCAAAATGAAGCGGCAAAGGGCTATTCTAAAATTTTCAAAAAAATATCAATAGGCAATGATGCTTTCACAAATGAATATGCAGAGTTGTTTGAAGAAATCACAAATATCCCGTTGGGCGAAGATAAATCTCAGGTTTTCAGCATTGCAAAGGAATATTCTGTGGTGTATAAAAAATTGTCTGCCGGTTTTGATGACTTTGGCGTCAGCAATCTAAAAATTGACGAGAAAAGCAGCAATGAATTTACGCTTGTATTTGAACAAAGTGCTATCAGTGAATATAGCGTGGAGCAAATAAACACAGATGAGCTTATGTACATTGGCGGAGAAAAACCGGTAAAAAAAGATGAGTCTTTAGGGGAAAATGTAATTTTAGTTACATTCAAGGATGAAGGCTTTACAGATGATTTTATTAAACGCTACCCAATTGGTGAAACATGTAT
>CAYRPK010000202.1:0-2899 GCA_964426175.1 uncultured Eubacteriales bacterium
CCACAGAAGAAAAATCACAAATTACAGAGACTTCTTCTCAAGCTGCGATTTCTTCTGTTCAATCGGATTCTTCTGCAGAAGATATCTCCTCTTCCTCTTTGCCTAATTATACTTGGGAAGAGCTTGTCACGAAAGTTCAGCCTGAGACAAATTCAGTCAATGAAAATATTATCGAAGATATCCCCGATGACGAAAACGTAAACAGAACTTATTTTAATATTGATTCGCAAGAATACACAGGTGTTGAATATCTTTATGACTTCTTTGAAAATAATCTTCGAACCGGTTTTAAATATCTTAATATGGAAGTTGCAAGTGATTGGTGGTCTTGTGAAAAGATTACAACAGATGCTGATTTTATCAAAAAAATCAATATCCTATTAACGTCTCTTGAATTAAAAGAAATATCTGATGATGAGTTTTTGCTGCTTAACGCCAACTTCGCTCCCAATGACCCAAGTCTCGATGCTCCAATTAATACTGATACCAGTAATAGAGATGCCCTCTACTTTACACTGCATAGTGATGTTGATCTCATTCTTATAACATTCCATCAAAATAATAATTCTACCGATCCGCTTGAATCAACTTTCTCTTTATCGTTTTGCGGAAAGCATTTTGTCATAACAAATTACGAGGAAATTAAGGACGAATTTTTGGAGGTTTACGCTATTTGTAAGTGTGTTTGTGACGACGAAATGAAATTGGAGCTCTCCTCCGGTAACAATTAATCTGTATCAAAGGAGCCTTCACAGTTAGTGAAGGCTCCTTGACATTCTATTCTAAACAGAGCTTTATGAGCTCATTAACATCGGCCGTTGCTACACATTCAACCGTATCGGCGGCACCGTAATATATCTTAACCTCGCCGTTATCTTCTAAAATCATTCCGCCCGGGAAGATAACATCTGTGCGGAAGCCTTCCTCTGTTTCAAAGGGAAGCTCGGGCGCAATAAGCGGTTTATCATAAATACCGAGCACCTTTGAAGGATCGTTTAAGTCAAGCAGCGCGATACCTGCAAAATACATTTTCGGCCAGCTCCACTCCCAACCGTGCTTACCGCGGGAATCATCTCGGATAACGGCATGGAAGGTAGTAAGCCAACCCTTATCAGTTTTAACGGGAGGTGCCCCGGGACCGATCTTATCATTGGCAAAGGGTACGTCCTCAACGGTCATAACAAGCTTACTGTCGCCCCAGTATTTTAAATCGGGAGAGCTTGAAAGCCACATATCAAATCTATCTCTTCCACCGCGGGAATAAACAGGCATGGGACGTTCAAGACGGACATAATTTCCGTTTATCTTTTCGGGGAAAAGTACCATATTTCTGTTATCGGGCAAGGAGAGCGAGAGAATCTCAAAATTCTCCATATCGTCAGTGACGGCGATACCGCCGCGGAGTCCGTGATTGGTATCAACAGCAAAGCACATATAAAGCCTTCCGTCAATTACGGTAAGGCGCGGGTCATATGCGCGTCTTATCTCATCATCATGAAGCTCGAAGCAAGGCTTGGGGCTTACCTCCCATTTAATTCCGTCATCGCTCGTTGCAAGACCGAGATTAGTTCCGCAGAGCTTATGCTCTTCATATGAACCATAGTCATTACGGAAGATCATGACGTATTTTCCCTTAAACTTTGTCACTCCCGCATTGAAGATAAGCGCGGCATTATAAGGAATATCCTTATAAGTCAAAACCGGCTGACTCCTCTTTTTGATTGCTTTGCTTGAAACATACTCGCTCATAGTGTTTCCTTCCTTTCATAATTTTTACACTAAATGCATTGACTTTAATTTTTTTCGCAGTATAATAATAAAAAATGTTATAAGGATTTGATAAAATGTCAGAATGTACTCACGATTGTTCTTCCTGCAGTGCAAGCTGCTCATCAAGAAACGAACCTAACAGCCTAATCGAAAAGTGCAACGAAATGTCCAATATCAAAAAGGTAATAGCCGTAGTCAGCGGTAAGGGCGGTGTCGGTAAATCGCTCGTTACCTCAATGCTCGCTGTTCTCTCGAAAAGAAAGGGATATTCAACAGCAATTCTTGATGCTGATATTACGGGTCCGTCTATTCCTAAGGCCTTCGGTATCACCGGACGTGCCGAAGGTAATTCAGCAGGACTTTTCCCCGTGGAATCCAAGACGGGTGTAAGAGTTATGTCTTTAAACCTGCTTCTTGATAATACCACCGACCCCGTCGTTTGGCGCGGTCCTGTCATCGCAGGAGCGGTAAAGCAGTTTTGGACAGATGTAGTTTGGGGCGACGTTGACTATATGTTTGTTGATATGCCTCCCGGAACAGGCGATGTTCCGTTAACTGTATTTCAATCCTTGCCTATTGACGGTATCGTCATTGTAACCTCTCCGCAAGAGCTTGTTTCAATGATAGTCGAGAAAGCAGTAAACATGGCAAAGCTTATGAATATTCCTATTCTCGGCATTGTTGAAAATCTCTCCTACTTTGAATGTCCCGATTGCGGAAAACGCCATAATATCTACGGTGACAGTCATCTTGAGGATATTGCAAAGGAAAACGGTATTGAAAATATTGCACGTATTCCAATTAATCCTGAGCTTGCTGCAAGCTGTGATAACGGTGTAATAGAGCTTTTCGAGGGCGATTGGCTTGACAATATTTCTGATGTAATTGAATAACTGACAAAACTGCTGCGCCGGCATGCGCAGCAGTTTTCATTTATACATTAAATCTAAACAAAACAATATCTCCATCCTGCATAACATATTCCTTGCCTTCAGAGCGAATCATACCTTTTTCACGCGCAGTTGTCATAGAACCGCCCACAGACATTAACTCATCATAGGCTATAACCTCGGCACGGATAAAGCCGCGCTCTATATCTGAATGGATTTTACCTGCCGCCTGGGGTGCC
>CAYRPK010000203.1:0-2891 GCA_964426175.1 uncultured Eubacteriales bacterium
GCGGAGATTATGTAGGCACTGGATATGTTAAGTCACGCGGCAATACCTCGACTAAAGCCACCCATCCGCCTTATTCGATTAAGCTTGATAAAAAGGCATCATGGCTTGATATTCCCAAAACAAAGAAGTATGCTATAATTACAACCCATTATGATGATTCTTATCTTAAGAATTATGTGGCATATAAAAGCGGAATAGGGCTCGACGGTATCGGTTATACAGTAAAGTGCGAAATGGTCAAGGTTTATCTTAATGATGAGTATCGTGATGTATACACTCTTTGTGAGCGCATTGCAATAGAATCAAATAAAATAGACATTGAAGATTCGGATGTTCTCGGCGCGACAAACATTGATCCTGTGACAGGTGAAACAGTGGTTAACGTTCACGGCGGATGTATTATTGAAGCAAACACTACAGGTAAATTAGGCTCCGACATAGCGGTTTCCTGTCCCTATAATACGGCTTTTGATGAAGATGTTATTTCATTTAAAGACCCCGATGAGGATATTCCTCAGGAATGTCTTGACTATATCGAAGATCTATTCCAGCGACTTCACGATGCAGTCATGGGTATATCGGGCGAGGATTATAAGAAATATATAGATTTGGATACTTGGGCGGATTTTGCGGTATTTGAGGAGGTCACAAAAAATTGTGACGGTAACTTAAAGACAAGCTGCTATTTCCTTAAGAATCCCGACAGTGAAGTTATTGAAATGACTGCGCCTTGGGACTTTGACTTAGCATTTGGAGGTAGCGGTGAGGATAATAATACAGAAAAAACAGAACGAAATGACTTAACTCCGGGTACCACTACCGATGGATTTATGATTATCAACAGCTCTAATCCTTGGTATAAAGCCCTTTTTGAAAAGAGTGAATTCAGAGAACTCGTAAGAGAGAAATATACAAAATACAGATACACTGTATTTGAGGATATGTTTAGGCTGATAGATGAGCAAGCTGCATATCTTGAAAAAGGTTTAATGAATTCCGGCAGAGATGTAACCGGTGCGGTCGATGACCTTAAAGATTGGCTTACCGATAGATTGGAATGGCTTGATGAGCAGTGGCTTATTGATGAAGATGTTGTCAAGATAGCATGTGTCGGCGATATAAACAGTACCGACAGCGACAGCTATGTTGAAAAACTTCAGACCAGCTTAGGTGACGGATTTGAGGTTAAGGGCTACGGTGTTGAAGGTGCAGGCGTGTGCGATTACAGAACATATACAGCATATTTACAGGCGCTTTCCTGCGATGCAGATTATGTCATCATTATGCTTGGTTCGGTTGACGGCAATAATGATAATTACTCAAACTTGAATAACTATTACAGCAGTATGCTGACCGATTTAGCAGAGGCCTTTTCGGCAGAGGGTACTAAGGTTTACATTGCCACAAGTCCTACACTTTATTCAGGCTCAGAAACACGGAATTATTCTAATATTTCCTCGGTGAATAATACTATTGTTCAGCTACAGCAGAGTGTTGCTGCAAAAACAGGATGCGAAGTAATCAATATTAATGCCGCAACTGCAAATCACAGTGAAATGTTTCCAAGCGGCCTGACCGCGAACGATGAGGGAGATACTCTCATTGCAGAAACGGTGCTTGAAACAGTCTTTGCAGATATTTTAGCAAGTGTTGAAGTTACAACAGCCCCCGGCGTTACCGTTTCATTAGGAAGCTTGTCGGTCAAAACTGATGCAAACGGCAAGGCAGAGTTCAACGTAATGCCCGGAGAATTTACTTACAATATTTCAGGTACGGGATATATTCCTGTTCAGGGAACTATTAATGTAAAGAGTGGTAGTAACAGCTTTTCGTTCACTCTTGAAATTGACGAAGAGGGACTTTATGAAATAACCAACCTTGCATTAGATGCAACTGCATTTGATAATTATTCTCAGGGAGTAGGTAATAATACAGGCTATTATGTTGTCACTGATGAACAGACCGGTGACAGAGTCACCTATTCATTGGGCAACTTCAACGACGGTGATACCCAGACGGTTTGGCAGTATGAGGGCAGAGGCGAAAGTGAAATAACTGCAAACGATAATGAACTTTATTATGGAGTTGACTATGGTTCAAGCAGATATATAACAAAAATAGTTGCATATTATTTGGGTAACTCCTCACGGCCTACTGCAGACGGTTATCATGTTCATTATTCAATTGACGGTAAAGAGTGGTCCACAGTTGAGACGGCAGGCGTTCGAAACGAAAGCGAACGCAGTGATACCATTACATTGGCGGAACCTATTGTCGCGCGCTATGTAAGAGTGGATATAACAAAGTGCATGGGCAAATATTACCCCAAGCTGGCTGAACTTGAAACCTACGGATATATCGGTGTTAATATTGATTTTAATGTTTTAGGCGCACAGCTTCGCACTAACGGTAATAAATATGATTTACGTTTCGTTACGGGAATATCCAAGGATTTTGTGGATAACAGTCTTAGTGATGTCAAAGAAATGGGAATGTTGCTTGTTAAGAAGCAAGACCTTGCCGATGACTGTCTAACACTTACTTATGCGCAGGGAAATGACAGTGTAAAGACTGTTCTTATTAACTATATTTCTACTGTTCATATGAGTACGCTTAATAAATATACCGCAACAGTAACGGTGACAGATATAGAATCCACAAGAATTGATACCGAATATACGGTTCGCGCATATATCAAAAAGAAAGATGGTTCCGTGGTATATACGGATATGTTGACAAGAAGCGTATCCAACGGACTGTAAGCATGATTTAATAAAAAAACAAGTCGAAATTTAATTCCGACTTGTTTTTTTGATAATCTAAAGCAATATTTCAAACAGAAGATAGCATATACCGAAAACTACAGGCTGATGAAGAAGATAAATTATAAG
>CAYRPK010000204.1:0-2879 GCA_964426175.1 uncultured Eubacteriales bacterium
CGGAGGTATCCATATACATTAATTGGTCGATAAGGTGAACACCCCAGTCAAGCATCATACCGCCGCCTAATTCCTTAACGGTGCGCCAGCCTGTAGGCATACCGCGTGAGCCTTCAACTCGGCTTTCGATAAGATAAACTTCGCCCAAAATGCCCGATTCGACATTTCTTTTCATGAGTTGAAAATCTCTGTTTGTTCTGCGGTTCTGGTCGATGGTAAATACCTTGCCCGTTTCTTTGGCTACTGCCATTATTTCAAGAAGCTCCTCGGAAGAAAGCGTTACAGGCTTTTCGCAAATAACATGCTTTCCATGCCGGAGGGCATCAATGCTTATTTCCTTATGTACTTCATTGGAGGTGGCAACAAGGACAATATCAATTTCCTCGTCACTTAAAAGCTCTTCTCTTGAAGAATATGCTTTTAGGCCCTGTTCTTTTGCCCATTCAAGACGCTTTTCATTCAAATCAAAAACGCCCTTGACATCTACTCTTTCATCGGTATCTCTAAGACAGAAAAAATGAAAACTTGCCATTCCGCCAAAGCCTATTATTCCTAATTTATAACGTTTTTTTGCTCCCATGTTTTTATCACCACTATTAAATATAATAATACTTGTCATACAAGACAAGTATTATTATACTAATTTTTATTTTACCTGTATGTCAAATTTTTGTCCTATTTAAAATTATACAATATCATGGTTTGCGGAACAGTGAAACAATAAGAGTCAACACTCCCCAAACTCCTTGCCAAAGCAATAGCTCACTTAATCCGAAAAAGGAAAGACCTTTTATGACAGTAAGATAGCCTATAAGCACACAGCCTAAAATGCTGCCGCCAAGCTGTAATATGTTAGCTATATTTACTGTGGTGCTCATCCTTAGCGCCGTTACTATTGTTTCAACAAGCCCAATTATTCCTTTGGAATATACTATACGTGCGGGATATTCGATGTGGTTGGGTTTGCCTAAAACATGCTCCGATGCAGGAGGAAGTATCTTTATCATATTTTTCGGATAACGGAAATGCTGAGCAATTTTCTCCTCGGTAATATTACAGTCACGGTTTAATATGATAAGTCCGACTTTGTGACGATAAAGTGTGCGAATCTCCTCATAAATTTCACGCCGTACACGATAGCTGACCACAAACATTGCGGTCAGTTCTCCTGCGACTGAAACATATACCAAATCTCTTCCGTTTTTACGATATTTACTTTCGTAATCTCTCGACGGAACATCAACATCGTGATTTTTAAGGAGCTCAGCCGAGCCGATAAGAACTCGCCGCTCCGATACCCATGCGGAAAGCCCTAATCCGTCCTCGTAAATGATAGTATCTACCTTTCTTAAAAGCGAACGGTTGTTATCTATAACGCCTAAAAAGACTCCCGATAAAGCGCCGTTTGACGCACAAACAACACTTGCCGCATCTATTATGGCATCATCAATTCTAAAACTGCCAAAGGTACGCATACCGTGAAGAACAACGGAATTTTTAGGGAAAAGATAGTTTGAATCAACTACCACACTTCCGATTTGCGTCATATCTGCCACTGCATCACAGCCCGTTATAGCAGAGCCAAAGTGGCTTAAATGTCGTGACGCGCGGTAAAGAGGTAATGCCGATACAATAGGTGCAGTCAGCGCTGTAGACACCATAACAAAGCATACAAATACCGTTAACGCGGAGGGTATGCTTTTTCCAAAAAGCAAATAATCTGCTACTGCCACAGCAATTCCGCCGAAAAGCGATATCAAGGTCATTATTCTCAGACTCATATCGGAAAGGCCGCAAGAATATATACTTTCTTCAAGGTCAGTTATTTTATCCACCCTTACAGGCTCATAAACCGAGTGGCCGATAAATTTCATGCCGCCTAAAAGCTCCTTGCAGTTTTGCTCACTTTCAATAGGAATAAGCGCTCTTTTTTCTCCATCTTCAAGCGCAAATTTCAAGGCATAGGCGCGACTTGACGAATAAAGAAGTCCGCTTATCGAAGATATCAGCAGTCCTATTGACGCTGAAGCTCCGAACACAGGCGCCGCAGATAAGATATCAGGGAAAAAAAAGGATGCCACAGGCAAAATAAGCGATGCAACTGCAGACAGAGCTATTCCGCTGTCTCCGTTGGGAGAGCCAGCGAAAAGTGCTTTAAAGCCCCGTAGAACGGGCAGTATATAAATAAGTATCATGCACAGCGTTAAACCGACAACAACCGCAGAAGCCAGCCATGGCTGACCGGCTGTCAAAGATACGGCATCAGGGCTAACAAATCCCAACACAATCAAAAGTGCAGTCGGTATTATTCCGAAACAAAGTCGCAAAATATGTGCTTTTTTTATACGAGCAACATCATTTTTCAGGTCATCAATACTCTCTTCTTCATCTTTGATGTTGCCTACTGAAAAGCTGTCTAAATCAAAACCGGAATTTCCGTTTACTTTCTTAAACTCAGAAATCTCGCAAACCGCAGTTTTTGAAATATCGCCGTCATCAAATGTGTTAAGCTCTTTGAAATTCTCCGGCTCATATTCGTTTGTATCAAATTTTGCTTCGGTATTTTCTGAACCCAATCCAATCCAAAGCTCATGTCCGCTTTCCGTTTCGGCTTCTGATGTCATTTTTGACTGGCTATGTTCCTTTATTGAAGCTTCTTCACACGCTTCTTTATCTTTTTCTGTTTTCAGCAATTCTTGCGTCAAAATATCCGCGTTATCCTGCACTGATGCTTTTTTTCCATCCAACTCGGAAAGAATTTCTTCAATACTGTATGTTCCCGTTGCCGAGTGGTCATACTTCCTGTCTTTTTCGTTCACAGTCGCGCCTCCTTAAGGCTTATTTCTTGCCGCTTCAAACATAAGTACAGCACCTGCAAC
>CAYRPK010000205.1:0-2862 GCA_964426175.1 uncultured Eubacteriales bacterium
GATACCTCCGGTGACGGTAATATCAATTCCACCGATTTTGTGCAAGTCAGGCGTAATTTTCTCGAGCTTTATGAAATGAACGCTGCACAGAAGATATCTGCCGATGTTACTCAGGACGGCAATATCAATTCAACTGATTTTATGCAAATACGCAAGCATTTCTTAAATTTATACGATATTAATTCTAATTTTAAAGCTCCTTCCGGAGGAACAGTTATGAACAATGGCATTTCTTGGCCTGTAGGACAGGCACTTCCAACTTTTTCTGCTCCTGCAGATACTGTTGACGCTGTAAGTGTTACCTATTTCAGCAATGCCGAGCTTTTGGCATTAACTGCACTTCAGGGTATTGTCAACCGAACTCAGCCTCGTATTTTCCTTTACGACAACAACCCCGACGAGGGTGCAAAAACATGGGCAAATACCGAAATCGTCGGAGCTAATATTAATGAATTAAACAACAGAAACAGATATAACATATTCTTAAATTATGCCTCTGAAGCCAACGGCTTTGTTCTTTATTCAGATACCGACAATGTGCATTATCGAAACTTGGCCTCTACCGTAGCATCAACTCAGGATTTGCTTCCCGTAACGCAGACCGTCCTTAACAATCTTACGAGCCGAGGCGTTGACCTTGAAGTTAAGGTTGATTTAACCTCCCTTGATTTTTCTGATAACATCGAGTTATACAACTATATTTATGAGAATTATTGGCAGAATTGCAATCACCGACTTTTAATCAGTGCTTCCCCTAACGATACACAACATATCCGAGATATGGCAGCTGCAACGGGCAGCGCAGTTGTATATCTTGATTGCACCAATGCAGACGAAAAGGCAGTTTTCGAGAAATTCCTTGGAGATATGACAGCCGGCAACGGAATAGTTATGGGTTGGTTTACCACCGAGCGTTCAGGTATAACCACCGTCACAGCTTACGGACTTTCCACCGTCCCCGCTGACCTTTACATCAACAGTACCTTCTATTCAGGTACAGATAATAACATCATGATTCCTACTGTGCCCGACAAGCCCGAACTTGAAAATAAAATGTATATCGCATTATACATCAGCGACGGTGATAATATCCAGTATAATCAGCGCTATATGCGTAAGCTTTGGGACCAGTCAGCCGCAGATCGCGGTAAGGTTGCCATAAATTGGACTATCAGTCCCGCACTTGCCGATATAGGACCTGCTTTGATGAACTATTATTATTCCACCGCTACTGAAAAGGATTGCTTCGTTTGCGGTCCATCAGGCTTAGGCTATTCTATGCCTATAAATACCCTTGCCGAAAACGGCGCTCCTGCTAAAAATTATCTTGAAGGCAAGGATGACCTTTTCAAGGCCTTTGTAAACTTTACAAATACTTATTTAGAAATAACAGGTCTCAGAGTTGTAACCGTTTGGGACAATCTTTCCGAAAGCCAGCGCAAGATATATGCAGAAAACGCTGATTATATTTACGGTCTTACCGTTCACGAATGGAATAATCATGACGGTTCACAAACCTCTGTTGCAGACGATGTGCTTATTCAGCAACTAACCCCATGCTATTCCGGAAATTTAGATGATATTAAACATTATCTTAATGTTGCTATGGAAAACTACGACGGCAACTCCCCTGCTTTCTTTGCGGCGCAAGCATCCGTTTGGGGTAGCGTTAAACCTGCTGATATAGTAAAATTTGCAGAAGAGCTTGAAGAGCTTTATCCGGGTCAGATAGAATGTGTCCGTGCTGACCATTATTATGCTTTATACAATGAGGCAAATAACCTTCCATATGATTTATCCCTTTCTTCCGCAGTATCTGCAACAGCCTCAACCAATGCCGAGGATGCAGTCTTAACCCTCGACGGTACACCTTACGGCGACAGTATCTGGGTCTCAGATACTGAAAACGAAGCATCAATAACATACAATTTAGCTGGCAACTTCGAATTAAGCCGAATAGTCATTAGACACGCTGAGCAAAACGGTTTATCCTATGAGCTCAACAATTCTGCATTTAAAGTAGAGGTCAGTGTTGACGGTGTTAATTGGACTTCTGTTTATGAAATTACAAATAATAATGACGGTGTGACCGACGTTGTCCTTGAAACGCCTGTCAGCGCATCTCAGATGAGAATAACCGTTACCGCGGGTGGAAGCGACGGTCTTGCGCGCATCGCAGATGTAGAAATATACGGTATTGCAAATTAAGTTTTACGTTTAACTGCACTCAAGTAAAAAGACACTTTCCTGATTATTCAAGAAAGTGTCTTTTTACTGATGCTTTTACAAATAAAAAAGCGAGTATACATCAGGCTTGCTTGTGAATTATGTCATAAAATTCTGTCAATTCTCTATCTCCGCAAGCCTAACAATATCGCTATGTCCGATATAATATCAAATTAGTTTCAATTGTAAAGTTGGTTTGTGAGGGTGATTTTTCGTTATTTTTCGTTGCTTTTTGTAGGTTTTGCATCTTGTGCCAATGCTTGACTTTTATTATCATTTAAGTTATAATTACTAAAAATTATTAGGAGTGAGCTTTTTGAAAAAAATAACTTCACTATTGTTGGCATTTTCTCTTTTGATGACAGTTACCCTTTGCAGTGTAAATGCCGAAAACGAAAACCTCAATGACATCTTTGAAATTGCAGCCGATAGAACTCAATTTATAAGCATGGGCGAGGTAGCTTTAGGTGAGCGTTTTTCTCCGAACTCCATATTTAATTATACCAATATGTGGACAAGCTATGATGATAAGTACGGTCTTGAAGAAGGCTCTTATCAATGGACCGACGAAAACGGTGTTACCCATATTGAGTATTGGCAATTCGCCATTCCTGCAGAAATGTTTGAGAATGAGAT
>CAYRPK010000206.1:0-2835 GCA_964426175.1 uncultured Eubacteriales bacterium
GACGCCAGTATGATCGACAGTTTCTTTCTCATTTTTTTCATCCTTTCTTTATATTTTATTTTTTTAGGAATACGTATGCATTGAACCGCTACCGTCGAAGAAATTGACGAACACCATGGTCATCAAAATTCCGACAAGCGAAAGTATAATAAGTATGGGAGTCAGCTTTCTGAGTTTTTTATCTTTATAAAAATGAAGATAAATCGCATGAATAAGCCAGGTTATAAGTGCCCAATTTTCTTTTAAATCCCAGCTCCAGTAATTGCCCCAGACCTGATTTGCCCATATCGCACCGAAAAACATGCCTGCCGTCATAAAGGGAAATGCTGCTCGTGCTAAGCTGTTGCAGCCATCCTGCATGATCTCCCTCTCTGATTTAGGAGCTTCCTGCATAGCGGCTTCTGCCTGCTTTTTCGCAAGCTTGCTTCGGCGAACCTCAGCATCGACTGTCTCCACAGTCGCAACGGTATCCTTCTTAAAGAAGCTTACTGCCATAACAACGCAAGCAACAGCCGTCAAGGTGTAGCCTATCATATAGGCTAAAACATGAGGTACAAACCATGCCGACTGAAGTGACGGTTGAAATTCCCATTTTGAGGTGGCATCCATAAAGCCTACGCCCGTCAGAACAAATCCGGCGGTAAATTGAAAGTACCTCGCCATCCATCCGCCATCCATCAGATACTTAATAAGAAGATAGATCGGGAAAAAGGTTAAAGACAGAAAAGTCAAAACCTGATACATGCTTACAAAAGGCACATATCCGTTTGCAATCCAATTTCTACCCACGAGAAAGATGCTGACGGCAATACCAATCGCCCAAAACAGCTTTTCAAGCTTATGCCTTTTCATTTCGGCACAGGCAAATGCAGCATAGTAGCCCAAGGCTCCCACGAAAGCTATGATCTTGATAAGCATTATGCCCCGACCTCCTTCCTGCGTCTGCCAAAGCACATGATGAACGAGCCTATTACCGTCATCCAGATGCCCGCATCAGAAATATATTCCGCAGGGTCTCTTTTGAGCAGGAGATAAATGTCGTAGGTTCCGTCGGAAGAAACAGTATAGTTCATAAGATATATCTTCCAACCGTTTTCGCGCACGGGAGAATTGACTATAAGTTTTTCATCGGTCTGCATAAGCGAGGTCTGGTCTTCTATTATAAGCGTGGCTTCGTAATATTTGTCAATTCCGGTATCATATTTTTCTACCTTAAAATCCTTAATACCAAGTCCGAAGCCAAGATCGACGAGTTCACCGCTGTCCTCACGCTGAATTTTGGTATAAGTCATGGTTTCATCTACCGGTATGTATACCGGAATACTTTGACCGAAGAAGTAAAAAACGAAACAACCGACCAAAAAAAGCACAAGACCCATATGTAAAAGATAAAATCCGGCTCTGCGCAGATTAAACGTAGGCTTCATCATAAACAAGCATACAATCTGCAGTGCTACAAACGCTGTCAAAATAAATACTACCCAAACAGAAGAGAATATTCCGCTTGTCCCATTTCCTATTACAGAGTCAGCAATGGTCAAGCCTAACATGACAGCTGTAAGTATGAGCAGGATGACGTATGAAACTCTGTAAAACTTCAAGCGACACCTCTCCTTTTTGCATTTATACATATACATGATATACTCTTTTAGTTAAAAAATCAATAAAAATCTCTATAAAATAGTTGCACTTTTCTATGAAAAGTTGTAAAATAGTGATGTAAATTTTAGAAGGAGTGGATAAATACGTGAAAATCACCAGAATTCGCCATCTTTGGCCAGAACCTGCTGAGTTTTCGGTTGATCGTCCTACGGGAGCAGGCGAATATATTTTTCTACACTTTCTTAACTCTGTTGAAATTTCATATAAAGGCGAGCACATTGTAACAAAGCCCGATTCCTGCATCATTTATTCGCCTGATGAGCCCGAATGGTTTTGCAGCCATGTTCCTCTTGTTCATAATTGGATGCATCTTACAGGCGACGTGGCGCGCAATCTTTCCCGTTACGGATTAAGCACAAATACTATTTACTGTGTAGGCGACGGCGATTTTATAACCGAAATACTTCGCGAACTTGAAATGGAGTATAATTCAGATAAAAAATTCTATGATTCATTAAGCGATTTAAAACTGCAGGAGCTTTTTATCAAAATCGCCCGCAACACAGACAGTAACGCTGCCGCAGGAATAAATCCTGAGATAGTTCAGCGTTTCCACACATTGAGAAATGATATATTTTCATCTCTTGAAAGGGATTGGTCTGTCCCCGAAATGGCACAGAGGGTCTTTTTAAGTGAACCCTATTTTTATTCGCTTTATAAAAGAATTTACGGTATAACCCCCACTCAGGATATAATTCTTGCGAGGGTCGATAAAGCGAAACGGCTTTTGCAAAAGGATTTTAAGGTCAGCGAAGTTGCGACAATGACAGGATATTCAACCGAATATCACTTTATAAATCAGTTCCGTAAGATAGAGGGAATTTCGCCCGGAAAGTATGCCGCCTCGTTGAAAAGCGATAATTAATTTCAATTTTTTAGAAATAAAATTTCAATTTTTTAGAAATAAAAGGTATTGACATCGGTCACTATTTTAAATATAATATATTGGTATTGTTACGGGGTATGGCGAAGTTTGGTATCGCGCTTGGTTCGGGACCAAGAGGCCTCGGGTTCAAATCCCGATACTCCGACCAGTATGGGTGTTCTTACAGGATTTTAATTTCCTGTAAGAACACTTTTCTTTTTTTATTTGATTTTTTATTTTTTATTTTTAAGTTGTTGCTAATCCGCCGTAGCTTGTTGTTACACCCTTTCTTGTTTGTAACTGTATAT
>CAYRPK010000207.1:0-2825 GCA_964426175.1 uncultured Eubacteriales bacterium
AGCGATCGGTATAGACATTGCAGAGATAAGTGTTTGCTACTTTCTTAACTGTGTAATCTGAATTGTCCGCAAGCGCAAGATCCAAAGTGTCATCGCCTAAATCTGAAGTCTTGACAAGCAAAGTACCGAATTCGGTTATGTTTTCGCATACAGATTTAAATTCCTCTACACCGTAAGCAATGAGGAATCGCATATCGTAAGTGCTGCTGTTAGATACGTTGGTTCTTAACTGCGCACCTAAACCGAAGCGAGTATCTGCAATGGTGTCCTCGGCGAGAGAAGCGTTTTTGCAGTACATTTCAAGGCTTGCGATATTGGGAGTTACTGTACTTTCGGTCTGATAAATATACGCGCGGAAGTACTTAGCCTTTACGGTGTCAAAACTAAATTCGATACCGCCGTCAATACTTGTTGCAGAAACATTTTTCGCAGGATGCCATACGTTTCCGTCGGTAGAATACTGCATTTCCGTATATGACGCACTAATTACAGAACCGCTATAGATAATACGGACAGTGTCAAAGCTGTTAGCTTCTGTGAATTCAATACCGACCTTTGCGGGAGCGGAAGCTGAGCCATCGTTCGTTGATGTCCATACAGATGAAATGTTCTTATCATTGATATTAGAAACGTTTGCGCCGCCCGATGAGAAAGCAGTACCCCTAGGGGCAATATCAGTATCTGCTGATACAACATCTTCCATGCCGTAGAGGACGACCTCGTGAATTTTGGGGGCATACCATGTCGCAAGTCCGGTAAAGCGAATACGGAAATACTTGCCGCTTATTGTATTTATAGGTGCATCACCGTTAAAGGTAACGGTATCACAGTTGGGTGAAATACTGCTGTCGCGTGAAACGGTAATGTCAGCTGACGTCCAATTAACTCCGTCATAGGAGGTTTCAACAGTATATCCGTCAGCGTTGGGACGGGAACCGTTTTCAAAATAGAGTAGAAGCTTTGTATAAAGCATTGTTTTATTATAAACGAGACCTAAATACATGTTTTCGGTGCTGTTTGATGCATATTGCCAAGTAGTATTTAAGTTTTCATCATTCAAAGCGCTTCTGTGTGTTGCGCCGTTACCGTTACCGTAATAGCCGGACTCGCCATCAGAAGGAGTACGGGTTCCGTCTGAAAGACTGTCAAATACCGTGCCATCGGGAGCGATGTTGTTTTCAATTGCTTGAAGTCCTGCAATAGCATCGGTAAGTGCGGTAATAGCAGCGTTGTTAGCGGTATCATCATCAGAAGAAGCGGCAATCAGCTCTTTGGCTGTAGCAATAGCATCCTTTAATTCCTGTGCGGTTTCATTTGTGTAAAGATACGTATAATATGCCTCAGCTTCTGCAAGCTTTTCTTCAAGCAGATAGAGTGAAGTATAATTAAGACCGACAATTGCAGTTTCGACTGCCGAAGTAGCCTGAGCATAATCTGTTTCCGTGGCGGTATCCGAAGCGAGGAGATTGCTTGCCGCATTTACGGCATCGGTAAGCATTGCATAGGTGTCATTCGTATAATCGGTTGCATCAATATTGGGGTACTGAGTAATAACATACTCAAGAATGGATTTTGCCGAATAATCAACCGTGGGAGTGGTATCTTCTGCATCGCCGCCGGAGGACGTACTGCCCCAAACTTCAAAATCAAATACTTTAGGTGAGTAACTCTTGCTTTCGATAAAACTGTTGATAACGATTTTAACGAAGTTTGCGTTTGCGACATTATTGATTGTGACAGTGTCTATATAATGGTCGGTCGTGGATTCGTCACGAGATACTGTAATATTGGCTTTGCTCCAATTTTTACCGTTGGAGGAACACATAACGTCATAGCCGTCGGTATATGCGGCGGTGCCCGATTCCCAATCTATTTTCAGAGAAGTGAGAAGAATTTCGGAATCAAACATAACACCGAACATGACCTCTCCGTCAACATCTTTAGCACCGTCACCAAGCTGCCAGAAGGTAGTGTTGTCACCGTCGGTCAAAGCTTTAAGGTGTACCTCGGCAGTTGCGTCATCGCCATAATAACCGAGATCTGTGGTAGCAGCAGAAAGTGTAACACCGTCCTTAACTATGCCTGTATTAGAGTCAAAGGAGGTAGTGTTAGCTGCCTGATTTGTGATTTCTCCAGAATCATCCGAACCGATCTTAGAGGGAGTTACGGTTGCTGCGGTTATATTATAACCTTCGATATTAATAGTAGGAGTAGTCAATAAATCATAATCGATGGTTACGGTCTTGGTTTCGCCGGGGACAAGGAAAAAGTAGTTATCAGAATAATATGAGGGGAGAATGCTATCTCCTGCTGCATCAACTGCTGAGACCCATGCGCCGAACGCAACTGAGCTCGAGGGGTTGGTCAATGTGACATTGACTTCCGTAGAACCGTTAGATTGGGTATATGTTGCGGTAGTATTAAGAGATACATCAGCCAAATCTGCAAGGTCAGTATAATCGGTGCCATTAGCAGAACGCCAATAACGGTTATCAGAAATAACATTACCGTCTTTATCGGTAAGCTTAAGACAGATGAATGAAAGATCAGAGAGACTGCTGTCACCGCTATATACATCGGTATCTCCATATACCGAAACTTCCCAAATGGAGTATGCCCACATGGTTCCTGCGGATTTGCAGAGTATACGGACATATCTTGCGTTGACGGTTTCGAAGCTTGCGGAGGTAGTGCCTCCACTGCTTGAGTCAGTAGAATAAACAGAAGAGAAGGTGCTTCCATCAGTGGAAACAAGGATTTCATAGGAGCTTGCATGAGCGGTTTCCCATTCAATGCTGACAGCAGAAACACTTTGATTGCTACCT
>CAYRPK010000208.1:0-1517 GCA_964426175.1 uncultured Eubacteriales bacterium
TTTTCGGGACTTAACATTCCCGTTACCGAAAAGACCCGCATTTCATATGTAATATACCCCTCTACCTTGGAACAGAATACGTATGATCACGACTATACTCAGATGTATTTCTGTCTTGATATCGCTTTTACCGATGGAACCTATCTATCGGAATTGGGAGCTATCGACCAGAACGGGTTTGGTATGACCGCGCAGGCACAGGGTGACAGCGATGCTCTTTATACAAACCAGTGGAACTATATCGAAAGTAAGATAGGAGACGTTGCAACGGGAAAGACAATAGACCGAGTGATAGTAACCTATTCGAAGAATGAAAACCCCAAGGGTAAGGATGCGGAATTTTTAGCATATTTTGATGATATCGAGATAAAGACCGCACCGGATATAGTATATGAGCATGTTTCAGACTATGTAAATATACTGCGAGGCACAAACAGCTCATCCACCTTTTCACGCGGAGTAACGACGCCGGCAGTAACATATCCCCACGGCTTTAACATATTTACTCCTGTAACTGACGCAGGAAGCACTCTTCCTTATTCCTATCAGCTGGGCGAAAATCGTAATACCATTTCGAGTCTGCAGATTACTCACTGTGCGTCCTTCTGGGTAGGATATTATGCATCATGGCAGTTTATGGCGAATACTACAGTAGATATAAATAATGTTACCGCCAAAAAGCTTGAAGCAGAAGCAAGAAAAGCAGAATTTACCCATGATAATGAGATAGCAAAGGCGCATTATTACAGTGTTACCTTTGACGAGGGCAGTAATGCATCGGGAGTTAAGGTAGAAATTACCCCGACGATGTACGGAGCAATGGTGCGCTTTACCTTCCCTGAGGACAGTGAAAACCGCAATATTATTTTTGATTGCGAAAATGCAAACGGACTGTTGGTATTTAACTCGGCTGACGCAACTATCAAAGCATACGCCGATGATAGTCTTAATTATTCTCGCAGAATGTATGTTTACTGTGATTTTATAGATGCGGATACCGAGGATATGACCTATTCAAGAGGAAGTGGTAAGACAGGCGTTCTTTCCTTTGATGAAAGTGTTACTACCGTTACCATGAAGCTTGCGACAAGCTTTATCAGCTATGAGCAGGCTGAAAAGAATATGGAATATGATATGGAAAAGCGCGACGACTTTGACGATATTTTTGAGAAAGCTCAGAAAGAATGGGACGATCAGTTGGGTATCGTTGAAATCGAAGGTGCTACCTATACTCAGCTTGTAACCTATTATTCCTGTCTCTACCGTGTTTACGGTCACCCCAACCTTTTAACCGAGAATACCGGCACCGAAAATGAACCTGTAATGCAATATGCATCCCCCTATTCGGGAAGCTTGGTTAAGCCGGATATCAAAGACGGTGCTCTTGTATGTAACACGGGACTTTGGGATACCTTCCGTACAGCATGGCCGGCGTATACCTTCTTTAATTATCAGGGTACTGACGGTGCAGAAATGATAAACGGCCTTTTGCAGCACTTTATTGATAAAGGCTGGAA
>CAYRPK010000208.1:1617-2819 GCA_964426175.1 uncultured Eubacteriales bacterium
ATGGCAGAGCTTATGGGCCTTACCGACGAAGCAGAATATTACAGGAACCGCGCGCTTTCCTATGTAACGGTCTTTAACGAAGAGGAACAGTTCTTTATTGGAAAAGATGCAAACGGCAGATGGAGCCGAAGCGGCAGAAGCTTTAATCCCGAGGATTGGTCTGACGATTATTGCGAAAGTAATGCTTGGAACGAAGCCTTCAACCTTGTTCATGATGTCCAAGGTATGATAAACCTTTACGGCGGCAGAGATAATTTCAATGCAAAGCTTGATGAATTCTTCAGTACGCCCGTAACCAATGTTAACGAAAACTCCATTCACGAGGTTCGCGAAATGCGCGATGTACGCCTCGGTCAGTACGAACATTCCAATCAGATAGCACATCATATCTGCTATATGTATGATTATTCAGGACAGCCATGGAAAACGCAGGCGGCAGTAAGAAGTGTACTTGCACGATGCTATGTAGGCTCTGAAATCGGACAGGGATATGTGGGAGACGAGGATAACGGCGAACAGTCGGGCTGGTATGTATTCAGCGCTCTTGGCTTCTATCCCATGAATCTTGCATCGGGTGAATATGCAATCGGATCACCCCTCTTCCCCAAGGTAACCATACATTTGCCTACCGGAGATGTCACCATAACGGCAAACAATAACAGCACTGAGAATATTTATATTCAAGGCTGCACAGTTAACGGCGAAAGCTATGATAAGGCATATTTCACGCAGGAGCTTTTCTCCTCGGGCAATGTAGAAATTGTATTTGAGATGGGCTCACAGCCCACCACTTGGGCTTCAAGTGAAGCATCAGCACCCTCGTCGCTTTCAGTCGCAGGACAGGGAGTTGACTATAAGACGGATATGCTTACGGCCAGCAACTGCAGTGTATCACAGTGCTCAAATTCTAACGCACTGTTTGACAATACGAGCAAGACAAATGCAGCCGCAAATAATGCTATTTCAGTAGTAGCAACCTTTGCACAGCCTGTAACGGCTACTATGCTGACAATAACCTCAACAGAGGACAGTCAGGATAAGGCACCTACCGCATTTACACTTTACGGTTCGACTGACGGCACAAATTGGGTACAGCTTGACAGCCGTTCGGAATTAGAATTTGAATGGTCACAGTATACACGTCCCTTTGCAATTCCCGAGGCAAACAGAAATGCATATCAGTATTATCGAATTGACCTTAC
>CAYRPK010000209.1:0-2801 GCA_964426175.1 uncultured Eubacteriales bacterium
TTTACAACATTACGCAGCGTAACAAGCAATACCTTACGCAAGGGGATTTTTATTATTATATCAGAAAAGTATGACTTTTTCTACCTGTATGTTAAAGGCGCCGCCGAAGCGACGCCTTTAATCATAACTGCTGTTTTTTCCTCAGACCTTCGTTAAGCTTTGCCGTATTCCTTTTGATTATGGAATAAATGATCGCCCAAATAACGATATAGCCTACAACAAAAACCGCTGAGAAGACTATAATCGGTAGTGCACCAAAGTCAAGCCAATCGTTGAGCAGATAGGTGACGAGGTAGCTGATATATAAAATGCCACCGTGAATCAAAATAGCAACCATCAAAGGTAATCTTTCGATTTGATAAATAGCATTCATACCGCCCGCAATAAAGGCAAGCGCAGTGATTGAAAATATTCCAATGCAGACTTGATTTACGGATAGGGTTTCAACAGCGGCAGTCTGTTGTAATATCAGATATACAATAGCCAAAACAATCGGACCGATACCAGCAGCAATCAAGCCACGGCGCAAAAATTCTAAAATAAATTTTTTCATATTCCTTCGTACCTCCTTTTGATTTCCGCAAAACAACGCCGTGAAACATACTCACGATAGCCGCACCGAAATACGGCATCCACACCGCCACTGAACACCGCATCAAATTGTGCAATGCAATGTTCATTAGCAAGAGTGGATTTGTTAATGCGGATGAAATAAGAGGGTAAAACTTCTTCCAAATCTCGAAGTCTATCTTGAATACGATAGTGACTGCCTTTGGTATCGATAGCAATCACTTTTCTGTCAATTATGGTAATACATTCGATTTCCGAAAACTCCAGTTTCCGCATCTCATCATCGCTGTATCCCATAATACTCTCCGCACCGGAATAACTACAGACAAGATCTTCGATCTGCTGTGTCAAAGAGGAGGGCGCATGAACAATTGCTATGATTTCCTCGTCTGCGTTTTTGTCAATAATAAGTTTGTATTTCATCGCCTCAAATCCTTACTGTTTCTTCATTTGCCTGAGGAAGCAGAACACAGCCACCGCCGTTATTACTACGCCATACAGAATAATCGGTAGGATGTGTGAAACTGCACCCTCAAAATTTCCGTTAAATAACGCTTTTTCCAGTTCTGCTGCGTGAACAAACGGAAGTGCATTTGCTATTCTCTTGAAAGTGCCACCCACAAGATTCAAATCAAACCAAACACCGGAAAACCAAGCGGAAAGGTTGGTCAAGAGCGCTCCGCAAATACCGCCAACCTGTTTTACCCCAAAAAGACTACCGCATAAAAGTCCCAATGCAATATTAAAAACTGTCATGGGGATGATACCAATGACGGCATAAATAATGTTTACGCTAACTTCGAGTCCCAAAGGAATTGCAAACAAATAGCAGATTACGGTCTGCCCGATTGCGATGGGCAGGATCGGGAGCATATAGCCTAAGATAAAGTCAATTCCCGTAAGGGGTGTGGTGTACAATCTCTGCAGAAAAGCGCTTTCCCGGTCTTTGGCAATCAGAGTTGCTGAAAAAAGTGTCATAAACGACAATCCGAATACGGTAATACCCGGAGTCAGTGTGTTAATCTCAAACAAGTTCACTGGAATTTTCGCTTGAATAGCACTTAAAAGCACTAACAAGACTAATGGGAAACCCAATCCAAAAGCAAGATTGATTGGATCTCTCAAAATCTCTTTGGCACATCTCTTAGCAAAAGTCACCATCCTCATTACGCACCCTCCTTTACAATAGAAACAAAGGCGGTTTCAAAATCATTTGTTCCAGCCGTAGCGTTCAATTCTTCTACTGTCCCTACTGCAAGAAGTCTACCGCTTTTCATAATACCGATGAGGTCAGAAAGCGCCTCAGCTTCTTCCATATAGTGCGTTGTCAGGATGATCGTTATTTTACCTTTCAAAGCACATATCGATTCCCATAGATCGTGCCTTGCAAGGACATCCAAACCAAGAGTTGGCTCGTCTAAAAAAAGAATTTTAGGTTCGCTAATCAATGCCATAGCAATACTGACACGTCGCTGCCAGCCACCGGATAACTTACCGGCCTTCCTCATAAGAACACTGTCCAGAGAAAACTGCTCACAAAGTTCCTGTATCTTTGCTTTCGTTTTTTCTTTGGAAAAACCGTGGATACCGCAGATTAGTTCCAGATTCTCTTTTACTGAAAGGTTTGGCGCAACAGCGGTTTCTTGGGGAGATACGCCGATCAGCTGCTTTACCTGTTCCGGTTCATTTGTGATGCTGTAACCACCTACAATAGCATCTCCAGACGAAGGTTTTGTCAGGCAGGAAAGCATTTTAATAACCGTAGTCTTTCCGGCACCGTTCACGCCGAGAAGAGAGAACAATTCGCCCTGCTGAATTTCTAAACCCAGCTTGTCTACAGCAGTCAGATTCTTATACTGCTTGACAAGCTGGGTAGTTCTAATTTCTTGCATATATGTCATCCTCCTTTTTCATTTGCAGTACCATAATAGCAAATAAAAAAGAAGAAATGTTGTTTTTTGTCTGTTCGGTCGTTTTCGGTGTCTCATCGGTAATAAAAGTATCTTATCGTAATTTTAGTTTCAAACTGCTTACAGAATAATACATCATCACAAGTCCTGCGCTGAGTAGCGCACCGCCGACAATATCCGTGAACCAATGCACACCGGAAACGAGTCTGCCAATTACCATAAAGGCTACAAATATTATAACAGTAAGGTAACTGAATAACAAGCAACTGACTGTTGCCCGTATTTAAATAAGAAAAGACAGTATAGCATTTGCCATACTGT
>CAYRPK010000210.1:0-2782 GCA_964426175.1 uncultured Eubacteriales bacterium
TTCCAGGTCAGGACGACCTCGTTGCAGTTGCCGTTGGGGTAGGGTTGATTTCAGAGAGCTTGTCAAAGATTTGGCGGGAGTTTTCCGTACAAGGATAGAACTCAGGCAGATAGGTGTTCGTGATGAGGCAAAAACTCTCGGCGGTTTAGGTGTTTGCGGCAGACCTTTTTGCTGTTCGGAATACTTAAATGAATTTCAGCCTGTATCCATAAAGATGGCAAAAGAGCAGGGATTATCTCTTAATCCTACCAAAATCAGCGGTACCTGCGGCAGGCTTATGTGCTGTCTGAAATATGAGCAGGATGCATATGAAGATTTAATGACAAACACTCCGAAGGTCGGAGTGCAGGTAGAGTGTAATGACGGAAGAGGAACGGTCATAGATGCAAATATTTTAACGGGGGTTTGCAAGGTAAGAATTGAAGGCAGGGAAGATGCCGCAGTAGTTGTTTGCAACAGAAAAGAGCTTAAGCTTCTTGATAAGGAAGGCGAAATAGTCCGTGATTATTCAGTCGATGAGCAGCCTGAAGTATCAGAAAAAGAAAAGGTACAGCCGACTGAGCACACTCAAAAAGAAGAAAAGCATCATGAGCCGAAGAGGGCAGAACAAAAGCCTGTTACCGAGCAGAGCAAAAAAGTAATTCACCGTGAAAAGCCATTTACAAATAATATAAATAACGCAACAGAACCTAAAACAGAAAAAGCAAAGCCCGTTGTTCATGATGCACTCTTTAATACTGAGCAGGTGAATATTAAGACGGAGCAGAAAAAGCCTGAGGCAGAAAATAAAGCTGATAAAAAAGTGGTAATTCACGACGGACTTCTTTCTTCATCCGAGGTAAAAGAACAGCCAAAACCCAATGATACGGATAATAAGAACAATGAGCGTCGCGAGGGTAATAAGAAGCAGTATTATAACCGTCATCGCAAATATAATAAAGCTAAGGGCGAAAATAAAGGTAAAAGCGGAAACCAAATTAAAACATATCGTCAAAATTATGATAAAAACGAAAATGAACAGAAATAATGCTTGCATTACGTAATAATTTGTTGTATAATCATATAAATTAAAGGGAGGTGTTAATGATGGCATATAAAGTTACAGATGAGTGCCTTGCTTGTGAAGCATGCGTTGGCGAGTGCCCCGTTTCCTGCATCACTATGGCAGATGATAAGGCAGTTATTGATGCAGATGCTTGCGTAGAATGTGGAAGTTGCGCAGATACTTGCCCCACCGGAGCCATTGTTCTCGACAACTAATTCCCTTTACTTAAGGAAATGTAAAAAATGCAGTCTGTTTTATCAGGCTGCATTTTTTCGTTTTTTCTGCTCATTCCTCTATCATTTGAATAAGCTTTGTTATGGCAAGTGTGGGCGCAACATTCTTTAAAGTACATATTCCGATACTTCTTTGCGGTATTTTAAAATCAGTTTTTAATTTAAAAATATCCTTTTGTGCAAATTCATCGGCAAATTCTTCCGTAACACAAGCAATACCAAGATTTTTTCTTGCAAAATCAAAGAGAAGATCATGCGAACCAAGCTCGAATTCGGGATTAAGGTTAATTCCGTGAGACTTAAAAAAGTCGTCTGTTGTTTTACGGGTATTCGATTTAGGTTCAAGCATAACAAGGGGCAGGGAAGAGATGTCCTGCATAGAGAGTATTTTGTCGGCAAGATAAGCATATTTGTTGCCGGCAATGAATATGTCATGCAGATTACCGACTTTAATGATTTCAATATTATGATATAAAACTTCATCGACGGGCAGATTAACAAAGGCAATATCTATCTTACTTGAACTTAACATTGAAAGTGTTTCGCCTGTAACGCGGTTAACGATTTCAATTTTAACAGAGGGATACTGACTGTGAAACTGTTCCAGCTTTTCTAAAAGAAAATGACGAGTTAAAGTATCTCCTGCGCCGATGCGTAAGCTGCCTTCTTCCAAGGACTTCATTTTAGAGAAAAGATTTTCTGCACTTTCCAGCTCGTTTAACGAGCGCTTTGCATATCCGAAAAGCAATTCTCCGTGGGCGGTTAGCTTTGCGCCTTTTTTACCGCGAACAAAGAGAGTAACGCCTAACTCATGCTCCAATGCACGTATTTGCTGGCTGACGGCGCTTTGAGTTATAAACAAACGTTTTGCGGCATCAGAGAAGCTACCTGCCTCCGCGGCTATGCAAAAAATTTTATATTGTTCTAATTTGATATCCATAAGCACACCTTATATAAAACATTATAAATAATTGTTTGACTTATGCTAAATCATATAATATAATATTTACGGTTGAATGTCAACTATGATTTTTATGGAGGGTCATATTATGAGTGAAAGATTGATTGGTACAATTTCTCGCGGTGTCAGAGCACCTATTATCCGCCAAGGTGACGATATTGCTGCTATTGTTGCAGAAAGTGTGCTTTCAGCTGCTGCAAGTGAAAATATTGAGATACGTGACCGCGACGTTGTCGCAGTTACCGAAGCCGTTGTTGCTCGCGCTCAGGGCAACTATGCAACTGTAGATCATATTGCCGCTGATATTAAAGCAAAGTTTGCAGACGGTACAATCGGCGTTATTTTTCCTATCCTTTCCCGTAACCGTTTTGCCATCTGCCTTAAGGGTATAGCACGCGGTGCAAAGAAAATAGTTCTTATGCTTTCCTATCCTTCTGATGAAGTTGGAAACCATCTTATTGATTATGATTCACTTGATGCCGCAGGAGTAAATCCCTGGACGGATGTTCTGACCGAAGCGCGTTATCGCGAGCTCTTCGGTAT
>CAYRPK010000211.1:0-2765 GCA_964426175.1 uncultured Eubacteriales bacterium
GGCTGATAACCCATTCGGGTATATACATGCTGAATTTCTCATATGTTTCATTCAAGTCATGAAGATCGTCTAAAGCTTCCTGCGTTATAAAACTGTACCGATAACCCTTTTCGTTCGTATATTCTTTTTCTCTATGCTGAATGGCACCACATTTTTTACACGGTTTCAGTTGTCTAAACTGATTGACCGAACCTATTGGAAGCATTATGTGACGTGGCGTGATCTGATAAAAAACAATGTCTCCCGTTTTATTTCGACACGGGCGAAAATCCTCCTCAGTAATATCAAAATGTTGAATTAGCTCGTTCCTAACGCTCTCGCTCACTCCGTAATGGTATGTATCAAGTATCATGCCGTCTTTCTTAAATTCTGACTTTGGGGCCAAATAGTCTGCTATTTGCTCGCATCTGCCACACTTAGTACATACTCTCTCTTCAATTTCTTCCCAACCGACACTTCCATATGTACAGGCAATCGGTGCAAATGCAACGCGAAATGCAACAGCTTCATCAATATTTGAATACCTTCTTTTATTAATATCGTCCATCTATTTTTTCCCTCCACCAAATTACTTTTTCCAGTTTTTCTCAAACCACTCTAGAGTTTCATCTAAAAGTTGTGGCATATCTTTATATATTTCTTTAATTATATATTTTTCTGTATTAATTTTAAACATATGTATTTTAACTCTCCTTACTATTAATCATTTCAAAAACAAGTTTACACATATTACACATATTATCCGATGGCAATTTTTTATGTATAAAAAGTGAGAGGCACAGCCCCCTCTTAGCCGTACCTCTCTAAAAAAGGACTATAATTATTTTATCCGCTCTGTCGCTATTTTCCATTTTTATTCGAAATACTCTACATAAACCCAATATGAGCCTGTAGCCGAAACATATGGATCTCTATCATACAAAGTAGTTTCTATGTAATATGTCTCTCCTTTACGCAACCAACAATTGAGTGAGAATTCTGTATACCTCCCAAGCCTGGCTTTGTATCCTGAAAAATGCAGTTACAGGTAAATGCAATATAATATCAGCACTTATATTCAGTTACGGCAGGCGCCCAGAAAGCGTGCGTTGCATAAGGAAAGGTCATGAGTTCGACAATATCGGGCATCTTAGCCCAATTAAACATATTTTATCTCCTTATTTAGTCCATGTTTTACGTGAAAAGAGTATCAGCATGGGAAAAAGCTCTAATCTTCCTGCCAACATGTCTACAATTAAAACTATTTTTGAAAGCAAGCTGTATCCGCCGAAATTACTTAACGGGCCAACCTCAGCAAGTCCCGGACCGATATTATTAACACAGGAAAATACCGCTGATACGTGTGCTTCGATAGAAAAGTTGTCGAGTGATACTATAAGCAGACTTATGATGAGGATAAACGTATAAGTAGCAAGATAGACATTGGTTCCCGTTACGATTTCTTCATTAACACTCTGCCCGTCCATACGGATTTTATGAACACTTTGAGGATGTAGCATACGCTTTATATGCCTTTTAACTATTTTAAATAACAGCACCACTCTTGAGCATTTAAATCCTCCGCCTGTACTGCCGGCACAGGCACCAATAATCATAAGCATGAGAATTACCATCTTTGAAAAGCTCGGCCAAAGATTAAAATCGGTAGTCGAATATCCGGTGGTCGTAATGATACTAGATACCTGAAACGCAGCATGACGTACCGTTTCACCAAAAGTTTGATATGAACCTGAGACATTTATACAGATAAGTATGATTGCTACCACTATCGTGCCGAAATAAAACCAAAGCTCCTCGTTTTTTAATATACTTTTAAACTGTTTTATCAAAATCCAATAGTAGCAAGTAAAGTTTATGCCAAAAAGTAGCATAAAAACGGTTGTCACGTTCTGAATATAGGGACTGTAACCAGCCATGCTGTCATTTTTAATTCCAAATCCGCCCGTTCCAGCAGTACCGAAAGCGGTGCAAAGAGCTTCAAACCAATTCATTTTACCGAAAATCAGAAACAGGAAATTGATTATCGTTAAAACTATGTAAATAAGGTAGAGGATAGTTGCAGTACGCTTCATTCGGGGTGCTAATTTGCCTACATTTGGTCCGGGGCTCTCTGCACGAAGCAGATGAAGCGTTGCACCACCTTTGCTTTTATCTATTGAAGATATTGCCAGGAGAAAAACAAGTACTCCCATGCCACCCAACCAATGAGTAAAGCTACGCCAATAAAGCGCACCTCGCGACAGTGCTTCAACATCTGATAAAATTGATGCGCCTGTAGTTGTAAATCCCGAAACAGTTTCAAAAAGCGCATCAATAAAATGCGGTATTTCTCCCGAAATTACAAAGGGAAGACACCCTAAAATGCTCATTACTATCCAGCTTAAACCAACGCATACAAAGCCTTCCTTCGCGTAAAAGCCGCGAGAAGTACCGCGGCAAACAAAATAAGTCGGCAGGGATACAAGCAGGGCTATTCCTATTGTTATCATAAACGCTGTTGCCGTATTAATATTCCCGTCAATAAAGCAGAGAATGAGAGCAGGAATCATAAAAGCCGCTTCTATTATGAGTATAAGCGAAATAACTCGCCCTATAACCTTATAATTCATATAACTTTGTCAAATCCTTTTGTTATTCAAAAATATCGTTAAGCTGATATAACTTTTCGCCATCCGTAGGAGTAATGATAACTACAGAATCTCCCTTGCTAAAGGCAGAGTTACCGTCAGGAATCTCTATCACACCTTGATGAGAAATACAGGCAA
>CAYRPK010000212.1:0-2765 GCA_964426175.1 uncultured Eubacteriales bacterium
AAACAATGTCTTACGGCGTATCTTATCTTGACGCAACTGTTCAGGGTATGGGCCGCGGTGCAGGTAATTGTTCGATAGAATTGCTCCTCGGCTTTCTTAAGAACCCCAAATATAATCTTTACGGTGTTTTACGGTTTATTGAAAAATATATGCCCGAACTCAGGGAGAAAAATGTTGTTTGGGGATATGATCTTCAGTATATGTGCACAGGTATGTTGAATCGTCATCCCCGTGCTGCTATAGAGTTTACTTCTGAAAAGAGAACGGATTATTCTGAATTTTATCAATCCTTGCTTTCTGAATAATTAGTTTAAGCATCACCGTAAGGTGGTGCTTTTTCAATGTGAGCAACAAACATCATTAGTAATTATTTGCGATCCTCCCTAGGCCAAACAACTTTGCCGTTAATTAAAGTTGCGCTAACTGTAGACGCGATTTCAAGCGGATTACCGTCATAAATTACTATATCGGCGTCTTTACCAACCTTTAGACTGCCGAGCCTGTCATCAACACGGCAAATACGCGCAGCGTCAATTGTAATGGCTCTTAAAGCATCGTATTCCTTCATACCTTCCTTAACAGCCAATGCTGCACAAAGAGGTAAATACTGAATTCTAGAAACAGGATGGTCGGTAGTAAGTGCGACAGTTACGCCGGCTTTTCTTAAAATAGCAGGTGTCTTAAAATCTGATTGACTGACTTCTTTTTTACTTCTTGCGGCGAGAGACGGTCCGACAATAGCAGGAAATCCGCTTTGCGCAATTTTTTCGGCAATGAGATGTCCCTCGGTACAGTGGTCAAGAGTGAGTCCCAACCCGAATTCTTTAGCTATCCTTATAGCAGTTAATATATCGTCGGCTCGATGAACATGAGCTTTAATCGGAATTTTCCCCTCGAATAATTCTCGGTAACATTCCATGCCGAAGGTCGATTGACTGTTGCTCTCGAAATATTGTCGTGCAAGGAAAAATTCTTCCCTTATCAGCGATGCAATTCCCATTCGCGTTGACGGTATATTACCGTTAATGCCGTAGTTCGAAATCGGATTTTCGCCAAAGGCAAGCTTTATTGCAGACGGTGCCAATACGACCATATCGTCAATACAACGACCGTCAGTTTTAATAAATGCAAATTGACCGCCGATAGCATTTGCGCTTCCTGGACCGACCATAGCTCCCGTTATTCCGGATGCTAAAGCATTATGAAAAGCGCTGTCCATTGGATTTATCGTATCAATTGCACGGAGGCATGGCGTAATTGGATTTGTACCCTCATTGCTGTCATCGCCCTGACCTGTAACTTTTTCTTCGCAAATACCAATATGACTATGAGCATCAATAAATCCAGGGAAAACACGTTTATTTTTAGCATCAATGACTTTCATATTTTCGGTCGGAATAATTTTTTTGCTTATTTCGATAATTTTTCCGTCGTGTATAAGAATATCGGATACATACGGATTTTCAGTCTCCATAGTATATAAAATTCCGTTTTTGATTAAAAGCATAAAATTTTTCCTCTTTCTTAGTTATTCAATATATGAATAGCATTCCTCATTTGAGGAAAACTATCCTTGAAAACAATTAAAGGGGTGAAAAAATGAATAATCAGAAGAATAATCAAAATCAGCAGAATAACCGTAATAATCAGAACGAACGCAACAGACAGAATGACCAAAATAATCAGAATAACCGTAGCAATCAGAATAATCGTAACAATCAAAACGAACGCAACAACCGTGACAACAACAGATAACTGCTGAATATTAAAGAAAGCATCTATGTAATTACCGTTTGCATAGATGCTTTTTTGCTTCTTGAAATAATCAGTTGTATATGATACAATAACATTAATACTACAAAGGAGCTGGTGAAATGCAAGAAATATACAATGAAATAATTAAAAAAATCAAATTAAAGCGCAGACTTTTGCTTGCAACGTTTATTGTGGCTGTCGTTATTTTGACAGCTTTAGCAACCCCTGCAACCTTTTCTTTAAACAATTCGGTTATATATGAAAAAGCAGGTATTCCGTTCATTGCATTTATTTTAATTTTGGCGCTTTTAACTATTGCCTATATTTTTGCTGTTGCAATTGTATTATCACCTATGCAGAATTCTCTTTTTAGGGAATGTGATCCTGAAAAATACCTTGCTTTAAATTTAGCAATAATTAAACGCACAGCGCCTAAGTCATATAAGTCGATCATTTATGTGAATTACATGTATTTCAGCGGAAATTATAAAGCAGCACTTTATCATATAAATGAAGTAGGGAATAGTCCTAAGTATTATCCGCAGCTTCTTGTTTTAAAGGCGCTTAATTACTTTTATTTAAATGAATTTAATTTAATGAAAGCTACCGTAAATCAATTTTATACATATGTAAGCAGCTTAAAAAATGTATCTGTCAAAAAGCGTGAAAATTACGAAAAACAGCTTATACTACTTAATTTGCTTATCGCAATTGTTGACGGTGACAAAGAGAAGATTTCTGAATTCGGAAGTAAAATCTGTTCACCGAATCAGCTTGAAATTGATAAAATGGAAACCGACTATTACAAAGGCCTGGCTGCATATTTAACGGGAAATATGACCGAGGCACTTTACAGATTTATGGCGGTCAAGGATAAGGGAAATAAAACGGTGTTTGTAAAATATGCCGATTATTATCTTGCTGAAATTGATAATAAAAATAAAGAAGTGTGATATAATGAAAAGCTTAAATGATTGTCTTTGGATAGGTGGCGACGAAGCTTCGCAATC
>CAYRPK010000213.1:0-2756 GCA_964426175.1 uncultured Eubacteriales bacterium
CAGAAATACGCGCCGCCTGCTGCATATTATGTGTTACCATAACTATAGTATACCTCTTTTTCAGCTCAACTGCAAGATCTTCTATCTTAGAAGTTGAAATTGGGTCTAATGCACTTGTCGGCTCATCCATAAGTAAAACCTCAGGCTCAACGGCGAGAGCCCTTGCGATGCAAAGGCGTTGCTGCTGACCGCCCGATAATTCAAGCGCGCTCTTTTTAAGTCTGTCCTTAACATCATCCCAAAGCGCAGCACGCTTTAAGCAATCCTCAACGGTATCGTCAAGCTTAACCTTTGAATGGATACCGTGGGTTCTGGGACCGTAAGCAATGTTGTCATAAATACTCATAGGGAAGGGGTTCGGCTTTTGAAAGACCATGCCTACTCGCTTTCTTAAAAGATTTACGTCCATATTACCGTAAATATCCTCGCCGTCAAGGAGAATTTCACCCGTGACTCTGCAACCCTCAACTAAATCGTTCATTCTGTTGAGCGATCTTAAAACAGTAGATTTTCCGCAACCCGAAGGACCGATAAACGCGGTAATTTCATTTTTTGCAATCGACAGGTCTATTCCTTTAATAGCCTCAAAGTCACCGTAAAAAAGATGCATATTTTTAATATCAAATTTATTCAAAACAAATCTTCCTTTCTTTTGCTTAACGGTAGTTTTCTACGCCTTTGCAAGCTTTTTTGCGATATATCCCGAAAGAGCGTTGATACCGATTACGACTACTAAAAGTACGACTGCCGTAGCGTATGCCTCATTTGTATATAAGCCTTCGGATATAAGGCAGTACATATGAACCGAGAGAGTTCTGGCTCCGTCTAAAAGACTGTTGGGCACATCTGCAGCTGTACCTGCGGTAAACATTAATGCCGCAGTTTCGCCTACTATTCTGCCTGTTGCCAAGATAACGCCCGAAAGTATACCGGGAATTGCCGCTGGAAGTACGATTTTAAATACGGTACGCAATTTTCCGGCACCTAAACCGAAGCTTGCTTCTCTATATGAATCCGGTACAGCCAAGAGCGCCTCTTCAGTGGTGCGTATAATTAAGGGAAGCACCATTATTGCAAGAGTAACCGCACCGGATAACAGTGAATATCCCCAATGGAGCGCTGTAACAAAGGCGAGAAAACCGAACAGACCGTAAACGATTGAGGGAATTCCCGAAAGTGTTTCAGTGGTAAGGCGTATTATCGAAACTATCTTTGAACCGCGTTTTGCGTATTCTACAAGGTATATGGCGGAAAAAATACCTATGGGGACAGCTATAAGAAGTGTCAAAAAGGTCATGATAAAGGTATTGATGATGGCAGGTGTCATAGAAACATTCTCGGAATTATATTCCCAAGCAAAAAGTGATGGCTTTATATTGGGTATACCCTTAAACAAAATATAGCCCACAATGAAAATCATAATACCCACCGTAAAAATTGAGGCAAAATATATGAGAGATTTTACCGCGATGGAGCCTGCGTGTTTAGTACGTAATTTTTCCAGCATATTTATGCCTCCTTATGCTTAATAAGCGAAAAACAAATATTGATTATGAGTATGAAAACAAAAAGTACAGCGGCTGTTGCTATGAGTGCACCGCGATGAAGGTCGGCGGCGTATCCCATCTCGAGAACGATATTTGCAGTCATTGTACGAACACCTGAGGTAATACTTTCCGGCATGATAGCCTGATTTCCGCAAACCATAACAACTGCCATAGTTTCGCCGATGGCGCGTCCGATACCCAAAATAATACCTGCGGCAATTCCGGATTTTGCGGCAGGGAACATAGCTTTAAATATGCTTCGTTCCTTTGTTGCGCCGAGAGCCAAGGAACCCTCCATATAGCTTGACGGTACTGCGCGAAGTGAGGCTTCCGTAGTGCTGATAACGGTGGGCAAAATCATGATACCGAGCAAAATTGAAGCAGTTAATATACCTTTTCCGCCCGTGCCTGTTAAATTCTGCATAAGGGGGACTATGACCATAAGTCCGAAAAATCCGTAAACGATAGAGGGAATACCTGCAAGCAGGTCAACCGCAGGCTTAAGAAACTTATAAAGCCATTTAGGGCAGTATTTTGTAAAGAACACTGCAGTTAAAATGCCTGTGGGCACACCGACAATTATTGCCCCTGCGGTAACATAAATGCTGGCAACTATCATAGGAAAAATACCGAACTCATTTGAAGACGGTTTCCAGACTGTTCCGAAAAGGAATTTTAAAAATCCTATCTCCTGCATTGCAGGTATACTGTTTGAAAAAATGAAAATGCAGATAAGCGCTACCGCAGCGATGGAAATACAGGCGCATATCAAAAAAATCGCGTGCATTGAATTTTCTTTTAATTTTGTCATAGATTTATCAACCTCGCTTTAACATAATTATATCCACTTTCTGTTAAAAGCATAATCTTAGGATTGTTAAATCTTGGTTAAACGCAAAAAATCGGCGAACAGATTTAACCTGACGCCGATTTTACTTATTCAATTACGGTAATGCTCTTGATAACGACGGGGTCTAAGGGAACGTCGTTAAAATACTGATAACTGCCTGTTTCAACGGCTGCGATTTTATCAATTACATCAAAGCCTTCGGTCACTTTACCGAAAGCTGCGTAGCTGCCGTCCAAATGGGGGGAGGTCTTGTGCATAATGAAGAACTGTGAGCCTGCAGAGTTGGGATGCATAGCGCGAGCCATAGACAGAACGCCTTCGGTGTGCTTTAAGTCGTTAGCAAAGCCGTTCTGAGCAAA
>CAYRPK010000214.1:0-2744 GCA_964426175.1 uncultured Eubacteriales bacterium
TGCAGAGGATGCAAAAAAAGAAGGCATGCTGTTTCTGCTGTTAACAGGCGGAGAGCCTCTTTTGCGAAAGGATTTTTTGCATATTTATTCTGAGCTTAAAAAGATGGGATTTTACATCAGCATAAATACGAACGGCTCGCTTATCAAAGGAGAAATTCTCGAACATTTCAAAAAAAATCCACCGTACAGAGTGAATGTCAGCTTATACGGAGGAAGCAGTGAAACCTATAAAAATTTGTGCGGTAACGATAAATTTGAAGATGTTATAGAAAATATTGCTCAAATCAAAAAGACAGGTGCAGGCGTCAGGGTGAATTTATCCATTACACCATATAACTGCGGTGATATTGATAAAATTTATGACATTACCGAAAAATTGCAGGTTTTTGTAAAACCTACATGCTATATGTATCCTCCCCTTAGAATTGACGGAAAAATCGGCTATAACAGTGGCAGGTTTACTCCTGAAGAGGCAGCGAGATATACTGTTATTTGTGATAAGCGCAGGTTTTCTGAGGAAGAGTTTTTACAGCGTGCTCTATATATGAAGGAAGGCATTAAAACCGAAGAAGATGATGAAGGCTGTGACGGTAATACATCAGAGCATATCGGATGCCGTGCCGGCAGAAGTAGCTTTTGGATAACGTGGGACGGACATATGCTGCCCTGTGGAATGATGACAGAGCCTTCGGTGGATTTGAAAACAACTGATTTTAAATCAGCTTGGGACAGTGTCAGAAATGCCGCTGCGGAAATTCTGTTGCCTAAAGAATGTGCTAATTGTAAATACAGAAGTCGCTGTTCGGTATGTGCGGCAATTTGTCTTTCGGAAACAGGAAAATTCGACGGCAAGCCGGAGTATGTTTGCCAAATGGTAAAGGGTATTTGCAAAATTACCGAAGAAAGTTTGAAAGGATGACGCTCAGGTGGTTATAAAAAAAGAAATGGTACTGCGCAATATTGCAGGAGACTATGTTTTGGTTCCCGCAGGTGCCGCAGTTAAAGAATATAACGGTCTTTTTGCCATAAATGAGGTTGGAGCGAGAATATGGGAGCTTTTACCTGAAGCGCAAAATGAAGAAGATATCGTCAAAGCTCTCAGCGAAGAATACGCGGCACCTATAGAAAGGTTAAAGTCAGATGTATCTGATTTTATCGGAAAATTAAAAGATTTAGATTTAATATGATTTTACCGACATTTTACCTGTTTTAGGTTTTGGATTTAACGTAATTCGTATATAATAACCTTGTAATCAAAAAAAGAAAGGTTGTTAATTATGAAAAAAATCGTTATGTCGGTCGTATCGCTAATTTTGGCACTCTCCTTGACGAGCTGTGCAGGTACCTCGGGGGCAGGTAGTATTTCGCCCATATCAAGAGAAGACGGCTCGGGAACAAGAAGTGCATTTGTTGAGCTTTTCGGCATTGAAGTAAAGAACGATGACGGAGAAAAAGAGGATAGAACCCTTGCTACAGCAGAGATTACTCAAAGCACCGCCGTTATGATGACGACTGTTGCAGGAAATAAGTTTGCGATAGGATATGTATCTCTCGGTTCACTCGGTGATACTGTCAAGGCTGTTAATATTGACGGTGCCGAGCCTACGTCAGAAAACATCAAAAACGGAACCTATAAGATTTCGCGTCCTTTAAATATCGTTACAAAAGCAGAAGTATCTGACATTGCACAGGATTTCATCGCCTTTATGCTGAGCGATGACGGACAAAAGGTTGTCGAAGAAGCAGGCTATATCGCAGGTGAAGGAACAGGAACGTATTCCGTTAAAAATCCGACAGGCAAGATAACTGTCGCAGGCTCTTCTTCGGTAACGCCCGTTATGGAAAAGCTCAAGGAAGCCTATGTAAAGCTAAATCCCAATGCAGCAATTGAGATTTTGCAAAACGATTCATCTACCGGAATAAGTAGTGCGGCAGACGGTACATGTGACATCGGTATGGCATCAAGAGAGCTTAAAGACAGCGAAAAGGAAAAGGGCATCAGTTCAACTGTTATAGCAACAGATGGAATTGCAGTTATAGTTAATAAGGAAAATACAGTTTCAAATCTCACTGCAGAACAGGTTATGAAAATCTATATCGGTGAGATAACCGAATGGGACGAAATTTAGTAAAAGATAACCAAAAAGAGCTTGCTGTCAAACACAGCAAGCTCTTTTTGGTTATAGGTTTAGAAAATCTTTACGATATTTCACATTAAAAAATTCAGCTAATTCCGTTAATTGTGCATCCGTGATGGTGTTTACTCTCGGCAAATGCGCCGTCAGCATATATATTTCAGCGGCTTTTTCGACAGTTTCGATCAGTCCGAAGGTTTCATCCATTGTTTTTCCTGCACCGTAAATACCGTGCATTCCCCAAATTACAAGGCGAAACTCCAGCATCTTTTCAGCGGTTGCTCTGCCGATAGATTCCGTTCCGCAGAGCATCCACGGTAAAACACCGATACCGTCGGGGAAAACAACTATACACTCGGTACACATTTCCCAAAGCGTATGAGTAAAGCTTTTCTCGTCTAATTCATGAACGTAGTTCATGGCTAATGTATTTGTCGGATGTGAATGTATAATAACTCTGTTTTCGGGATCAACCTTAAGGCGCGAAATGTGACTCATAATATGGGCAGGAAGTTCGCTTGTAAATTTACCGCCGTCAGCATATCCCCAAAGAAGCTCTGCAGTTATACCGTCTTCTGCGATCCTTATGATACCTAAATTATTTATCGG
>CAYRPK010000215.1:0-2743 GCA_964426175.1 uncultured Eubacteriales bacterium
GCCGCGGTTACCTTGATATCTTTATGTTTGAAGAAAAGAAGCTTTCCATTACCGGACGTGATACCGGTTGCACCTGCAACGAGTTCGGCGATTACGTCATGAGCAAGCTTGATAAATAATGACAGTATTTTTAACTGCAGTCACGCAGATAGCCATACTCTTTATTCTTATAGCGGTTGGATTTTTCTTTAGTCAAAAAAACGTTATTACTTCCGAAGTTACAAAAGGTATGACACGAATATTATTCGATGTTGTTACGCCATGCATTATCATCAACTCATTTCAGATTGAAAAGACCGACGACAATCTGACTGAACTGCTCATTTTCTCAGCAGCGGTAATTGTTTATTTTATTGTCGCTATCGCCTTTGCCTATCTGCATATGATAGGCAAAGGCGATGCTCGCGAAAAAGCTGTAAAACGTATTTCGACAATATATTCCAACTGTGGATTCATGGGACTGCCATTGCTTACTGCACTTTCAAGTATAATAGGTGAAAACGGTGTTTTTTTGGGCTCGGTTTTCATCACGATAAATAACGTATTTATCTTTACTCAGGGAGTTCTTATTTTCAGTCGTGTAGGAAACGGAGAAAAGCCCAAATTAAAGGATACCTTAAAAAAATTACTTTCTCCTGCAGTTTTCGGCGTTTTGATAGGTCTGATACTATTCCTTTTTTCGATAAAACTACCGAGTGTTATTGCTACTCCAATTGATTATCTCGGTTCTATGAATACCCCTCTTGCCATGCTTCTGATAGGCGCAATGATTGAGAAATCCGATTG
The DNA here is from genome assembly GCA_964426175.1 of uncultured Eubacteriales bacterium. Classification (GTDB taxonomy): domain Bacteria; phylum Bacillota; class Clostridia; order Oscillospirales; family CAJFTT01; genus CAYRPK01. Next base: position 787 of record CAYRPK010000215.1, read on the forward strand.
GAATCATATGTTTAATGATAAGCGCGTTTATTTCACCCTAGCTTGCAGAAATATTATTTTGCCGCTTATAATTCTAGGCATTATGGCGATATTCGGACTTAATTCCACCGTTTTTCTCACTTGCTTTATCATCATTTCCTGCCCTGTGGCAGGTAACTGCGTTATTTTTACCGATCTGTACAACGGCGACCGCGATCTTGCATCCAAGATATTCACACTGTCTACACTATCCTCTTCCGTGACTCTGCCACTTCTTTTGACTTTAGCTTCCGCGGTGCTTAAGTTTTAATGTTCAAAAAGATACCTTCGGGCGATTAAGCCCAAAGGTATCTTTTTAAATGGTAAATTGAAAATGGAAAATACAAAATTGATGTTGCTTTTCGCTTTGCGAAAAGCTTCCTTCATTCTGCGTTTTGCGCTTTGCATTTTGCATTTATCTCCGTTTTGCCGTCGTTATAAGTGACCGTATACTGCTTATCACCCAAATTGACGGTAGCTTCAAAGCTCTGCCAATCATCAGGCAATGCAGGATTTACGGTTATCTCATCCCCAGCAATTCTTATTCCCAATACTTTTTCAGTTAACAGCCTGTAATACCAGCCTGCAGCACCTGTATACATCGTCCAACCGCCTCGCCCGTTTGCGTTGGCTGCCGTATATATATCCGCCGCCATAAAATAGGGTTCAGTAAGATATTCCCCATTTTGAGCCTGATAAATCGGTGAAAGATACCTCATCAGACGTTCACCGCTTTTACGATCACCGATATCGTAAAGCGCCATCGCGAGCCATACTGCCGCATGAGTATACTGACCGCCGTTTTCGCGAATTCCTGAGGGGTAAGAATAGATATACCCGGGGTTAATCTCGCCATTTTGATATGGCGGCGCGAAAAGGCGAATTATACCATCATCCGTGACCAGCTCTCGCACTGCCGCGCTAAGTGCGATCTCTACTCTCTTTTTATCGGGCATATCACAAAATACAGCAAAGCTCTGCGGCAGAGAATCTATCCTGCCTTCCTCGTTATCTGCAGAGCCCATGGCTACACCGCTGTCGTGAAATGCACGGATATAATAACCGCCATCCCACGCATGAAGGTCGATATTCTCTCTCAACACCGCAGCACGCGATTTAAAGGTCTGTGCGATACCATCACCACGCGAAGCTGCAAGCTCACTGAATTTATCAAGCAGTGCCGCGTAAAACATACTTAGCCAAACCGATTCGCCCTTACCCAAAATACCCACTGCCGAAAAGCCATCGTTCCAATCGCAGGAACCGATAAGACAAAGGCCATGCTCTCCGTATTGATCCGCATACTCAATTGCACGTACGCAATGGCGGTAAAGGCTCTCACTTAGTTCTGACTTATGGGTAACCATATATTTTTCATGCACGCCCTCTAATTTTTCTCCGTCGATATAAGAAACCTCCTCGTCGAGGATGCTCTTATCCCCCGTTACCTCAATATAACGGCAAACAGCTTCGGGCAGCCACAATAGATCATCACTGCATTTTGTTCTGACACCTCTCGGCGCTTCATTTGGAATCTCGTGCCACCAATGCAGTACATCCCCCTCATAAAACTGCCGCGATGCCGCACGTAAAATATGCTCGCGCGCCAAAGCCTTATCAAAGGTGACAGCCGCACATATATCCTGAAGCTGATCGCGAAAGCCGTATGCACCGCCGCACTGGTAAAAACCGCACCGCGCCTCAATCCTTGAGCGAACTATCTGCAAGGGTAGCCACGTATTTATGAGTGCATTAAAGCCATCATCAGGAGTTTTGACTGTTATTCTGGGACGGATAAAGGGCGTTTCCTGCGTTTCATTCATCGCATTTTCAACTAACTGCATTGCCTCATCCTTATCATAGCAAAAGCCCATAACAAAGCTGACCTTTTCACCTTTATTTAATTTAACAGTCATTGCAAAGCAATTATCTGTTGATG
>CAYRPK010000216.1:0-2729 GCA_964426175.1 uncultured Eubacteriales bacterium
GGCTTACATCGGAATTGAAGCGAAGCTCGCGTGCCTTGATATATATATCCCCGGGTAAGATGTTATCAAGAATAACATTCTTGATAAAGTTGGAACGGTCGTACTTTTCATCATAATACTGCTTAATTCCGTTAAGGCTGATGGAAAGCAGTGAAACAAACTTCTTGGCTTCGTCATCCGTACCCGAAACAAATACTGCATAATCGGGAGACGGAGCAGTACCGAATGCCATATAAGTATTATCGCCCACAATATATGCTTCTTCCATTGTGACCACCTTGGCAGAGGCTTCCTCCCTTACTTCTCCGATAAGCTCAAGCTCACTGCACGCGATAACAACGCCGTTTTCATCAATAACACCGACTACACGGTCAATAGCATCTGTCATTTGATAAACAAGACCTTGGAACAACCTATTAGACATTCAAATTCTCCTTTATACTTTAACTGTATTTTCTATTTTACATAACTTTTTTGTATTTTGCAACATTTTTCACGAATTTTTTTATAAAAAATTGTATATTTTTATTTTTTTATGCAATTTTTCCCCTTGTTTTTCCATTTTTGGAAATTCTCTTCGTGCTTTTTAACCAAAAAAGTCCCCTATAAATTGTACAACCCGACGATAACAAGGTTTGATTTGGTGATTTTCACCAATGCCGTCATAATGCTTAAAGCAGTCTGTTTTTATCTTTAATTTTATTTTTTGTGGAAAATGACAGTGTCTTTCTGCCTGTAAGAAATATTTTTCTGAAAATATCGGCAGGTATGACGGCTGCTGCCGGAAAAATACTGTAAAAAAGCTGCGTTGCAGTCAAATGACAGGTTCTGAACATATCTCCGCCCAGGTACATAAGCATAATTTGAACCAGCATAACCGTCAGCATGGTAATACAAAACGTCATGTTCTTACCCAAATGCGCAAAAAGCTTAATGCGCGGAGTTCGGGTATTAAATGCATTAAAAACCCCGCAAAAAACAAAAAATCCAAAAAAAGCCGTCATCTTTGTTTCTTCCGTCGGGAAAATCAACATAATTTGAGGCAAAGTTAAAAACAGTACACACATAATCAGCGTAAAAATGCCCATAAACGCTGTCTGCTTGAGCATTTCTTTGTTCATAACAGGCTCTTCCCTGCGCTTTGGCGACTCCTCCATATATTCAGGAAGCGGTGCTTCACCTGCAAAGGCAAGGCCTGCAAGAGTATCCATAATAAGATTTATCCACAGCATCTGAATAACCGTAACAGGCGTATCTATACCGAGCATGGGACCTAATACAGATATTCCTACTGCACAAAGGTTCATAGTGAGCTGGAAAACTATGAATTTTCTTATGCTTTTAAATATGGTACGACCGTAAAGAATTGCCTTTGCGATAGACGCAATATCGTCATCAAGTATTACGATATCGCCTGCTTCCTTTGCAACCTCTGTTCCGCTTCCCATAGCAAATCCGACATCGGCTTTTTTAAGTGCAGGCGCATCGTTAACTCCGTCACCCGTCATACCCGCCACCATACCACTTTTTTGTGCAAGGGTAACAAGTCGGCTTTTATCAGTCGGTACCGCCCGAGCAACTACCCTGAGCTTAGGCAGTATTTTTTCTATTTCCATATCGCTCATTGCTCTCAGGCGTTTACCTTCAATGACTATTCCGTCGCTGTCTAAAATACCTGCTTCGCGCCCTATTGCCGCCGCGGTTTCACAGTTATCCCCCGTTATCATAACCGTTTGAATTCCTGCGCCTCTTATCATTTTTACAGCTTTAGCGGCGTTTTTACGCAAATCATCGCGAATTCCGACAAGTGCGGCAAGAGTAAGCTTTGGTATCCTTTCTCCCGCCAGCGGCTCTTCACTAAAGCAAACCGCAATTACCCTTAATGCATTAGACGTCATTCTTTCAAGCTGTTTTTTTATTTCAGTATGATTTAAGGTTTTTCGGGTTCCGTTCTCGTCAACAAAATAGATACATTCACTAAGTAAAATTTCAGGAGCACCTTTTACCAATGTAACTGTGTTATTATCCTTTTTTATACTGACCGCCGAAAACTTATTATCGCTGTCAAAGGGAATTTGGGATACCGTATCAAATCCCATAAGCCACCTCGGCTTTGGCGGCAATGCATTAAGCAACGCTCTGTCTGTAGGATTTCCTCCGATTGACACTCCCGAAGCTTTTACAGCCGCAGTATTATAGTAACCCGACATTAATAATATCTCGCTGATTTTACCTTTACCTACGCAACCACCTAAAATGCGTCCGTCACCTGCGACGACCTCCGTCACAGTAAGCTTACCCTTGGTCAAGGTTCCCGTTTTATCGGTAAAAAGAATATTCATACTGCCCGAGGTTTCGATTCCTACAGGCTTTCTTACCAAAACATTATCCTTTATCATGCGAAGCATATTTGACGATAATACTACAGTTATCATCATCGGCAGTCCCTCGGGAACCGCTACAACCACAACGCTTATCGCAAGTACAAATGCATGAATAATATTTTCCGTCAAAAGAGCCGTGTTTCCGAGTGATTCGACAATTTTTACCCATTCAAAGTTGTTTGTCAGAACATATGCACTGAAAAGATCAGTCACCGCAACAAGGGCTGCAGAGATGTAGCCAAAGCGAGACAAGGTTTTTGCAAGCTTCGAAAGTCTTAGCCTTAAAGGACTTTCACGGGTATCGGTCTGCATTTCTGCCGCCATAGAGCCAAGCATCGTACCGCC
>CAYRPK010000217.1:0-2721 GCA_964426175.1 uncultured Eubacteriales bacterium
ATCATCCTCTGAAATTGCAAGGGTATGACTTACCGTGACATTCTGACTTTCGACGATATCTATAGCATCATTTTCATGAAGCTCGTTATTTTCGTTTAAGTGCTTGGTATTGATTATGGTAACATTATCACAGCGCGTCGGAATGAACGACCAGAAGTTACCGTCGCTCAATGTAACACCGTCAAGAGTAAATCCAGAGCAACCGATAGGCATGACTATAGTTGCGAGATACTTATTTTTCATGCGCATATTATAGCCGTTACCGTCTATAATACCTCTGCCGCGAATACGGATATTTTCGGTGTCTTCTGCAGTATAGAAGAGCCAAGTACCATCCATATTAAGGCTGTTTTTATGGTAATATGTTTCATATCCCGTGGGATCCTCAACACTTCTTATAACTGCACCGCTTTCAAGATACATATCAATATTACTTTTAAGAACTATGCTCTTACTTATATAATAGAGTCCGTCGGGGACGTAAATGACACCGCCGCCTGCGTTTGAAGCATCATCAATTGCACGCTGAAGGCTGTCATTGGCGACAGTCGCTCCGGTAGCATCGGCATTATAAGGCTCAGCGGTGATATTATATATACCTTCACCCGAGGATGCAGGAACATCACTTTCAAGTGCATCCGCAACGATGATCAGCTCTTCATATGAATTAATCTTGACTATCATATAAAGCGATTCGGTGATAGTAAAGGAAAGCCGATTTCCCTCGACCGTAGCTTGTATATTCTTTGCAAGTGGGCTGACTGTATGGGTCTTAATATCCTCCTTGACGGTGACCTCTATTTCGGCTGTACCCGAAAATGAAAAGCGCGCGTAATCGTACATTTTATTATGTGCATTAACGGGAACATCGCTGCCGTTTACCTTAAGAGTGGCAAAATCCGATGCCGTGTAACAGGCGGCATGGGGATAAATTTCAAGTGCTTGCTGTGTTGGCATATTTTCATTCTCCTTAGCATTATTACATCCACTGAAAAGCGCCATTGATGCCGTGATCAAAACGGCAAGGCAGATAGACAGGGCTTTGCGTAATCGTTTATTTTTCAAAGGGCTACCATTCCTCTCTTAATCTTTTGCCCTATTTTATCACAAACAAAAAGGAAAAAGTATTATAAAAACGACTGAATATATGTAAAACCCGTCTCAAATACAAAGTGACGGGCTCGATCCAATGCTCGGATCGCACTCGTCACAAAAGATATTATTTGCTCCATTCGTGAGTCATGATAATTGGTACTATCTTTTCGCCGTCAAACTTCATTTCATCTATGCAGAGGTATCTTGCGTTACCCCAATTTTCATCCAGCTTATGGCGGTGGTAAACATTGAGCCACATGTCAAGCTCCTCGACATAAAGATATCCGTTATGTCCGGGGCCTTTAGCTACGACGCCGTCTTCCTTTAAAATAGTGTCTATCAGCTCAAATTTACCTATGGGACTATCTCCTATTGCATAATTTACTCTATATGAGCCCATGGTCCACTCGCCCGCTGACCACATGAAGTAATATTTGCCGTCCTTCTTAAACATGCAGGGACCCTCAACGTAATCCTCGGGAGTTATCTCCTTAAAAATTTCTCCGTCTTCAAATGGTACGAAGCCCGTCATATCATCATTCATAATACATACATTACAGTGCTTCCAGCCACCGTAGTAAAGATAAACGGTTCCGTCATCATCCTTGAAAAGATGCGCATCAATGGGCTGTGCACCATTTATAAAGCGGTCAACTAATGTGTGACCTAAATATGCCTTAAATGGACCCTTGGGACTGTCGGAAACAGCAATTTCAAGTCCGCCAATCATATCATCATTCTGAATATCGTTGCACGCAAAAACATAGTAATATTTGCCGTTTTTCTCAATGATAGTCGGCGCCCAAACAGCACGCTTTGCATGAGGAAAGCCCGTCATATCAATGATGCTCTCTTCTTTTTCCCAATTGGTCAGATCCTTGGAGTGGAAGGCATCGTGATTGAGCTGATCGTCATAATCGCGCGAGCGAGTGACGTATATCCAATATTCGCCCTCATAAAATCTCGCCTCGGGATCGGCGTACCATTCATTAGACAGGGGGTTTTTAATAGTAAAATGCATATTTTAAACATCCTTTCGGTTAAATTACATATAAAATGCTGTTAATACTGCAAACAGATATCCCAGTGCCGTCATTACGGTAGGTAAAACCTTTCTGCGCCAGATATAATATTCGCTGGGGTCGGCATTCTCCGAATTGCGTATTAAAAAACTGAGACTGAATTTTTCAACCTCCCACGCAAATGCAGGAAAAAGCGACACAAATGCAGCCGCGGCAAAGCAAACAGCCGACAAGATCAAAGACTCCGTGTATCCGCTGAACCGCCCCATTACTGCAAGTACTATCAAAAAGACTATTCCTGCAATTGAGATACCGCCTAAGATCTTATCATATATACTGACATAAAAGCCTTCGCTTTTATCGCTCCATTTATCTAATTCTTTATTAAGCTTATTCTTTATTGCCGCCTCTTCCCTTTTGGATATGGCATCGCCTAATTTTTCGGAGCAATCAACGCAAAACTGCTTATCGTCGGAATTATATGCGCCGCATTTATCGCAAATTTTCATATTTTCCTACCTCTCGGTGGATATTATAGCATATAATCTTTCTAACGGCAAGAAAAATTAAAATTTATTATTGCGTCAAATCCGTCTTTATGATA
>CAYRPK010000218.1:0-2697 GCA_964426175.1 uncultured Eubacteriales bacterium
TTTTTTACTTTACTGCCGAAAAAGAGTTTTTTATGAAGAAGTGCTGTCGAATTGGCATCCATAAGATTAAATCCGCCGCCCAAGCCCGACAGAAACACAATAGGAAACTCTAATCCCTTTGACTTATGTATGGTCATGATACTGACAGCATCATTTTCTCCTGAGCAGAGCGACGACATTGAACTGTCTCCGCCGCTTTCTCGAACCTTCGCGATATATCGCAAAAATGCCGATAGTCCTGTTTTACCCGTTTCTTCAAAATTTTTGGCATGAGTAATCAAAAGCTCCAAATTCGCAGCTTTAAGTTCACCGCCGCGGGAAGCACGCATGTAATCCTTAAGTCCCGTTTTCATATAAAGATGCACAATAAACTCATCTGTAGTATACCGTGCAGCAGCACTCCTGAGCTCTGACAGCTCATTTAAAAATGCAGCAACCTTTGCATCTGTTTTTGCACATTCTCTTACAGCATCGTAAAAGCAAAGACGGTTACCTGCTTTAATACGGATTTTTGCCACCTCGTCCTCCGTAAAACCAAAAGCAACGCTCATCATTGCTGATGCAAGGGAAAGATCTCGTCTGGGATTATCTATTGCTTTGAGGATCTCAACAACGGACATGATTTCATAAGTGGAAAAAAGTCCGCTCGACGCCTCCATGCTGATTTTTATACCAACCTGTGCAAAGGCTCTCATAATGCTTGCTTTTTTTGAATTAAGCGAACGATAAAGCACTGCGATATCACCATAACCCACGGGACGCATTCCGCCTTTGCCGTCGCTGACAGGGTATCCGCTTTCGACAAGCTTCTTTATTCGGCGTGCCGTAAATTCCGCCTCATTTGCAACAGCATCTCCGTCGGCATTAATCAAATCTATTTCAATGCAGTTCTCATCACTTTCGGGATACTGAGCATTAGCATACAGCGCCTCATCCTCACCGTATTCTATGCCTCCCAATTCCCTTGACATAGTCTGAGAAAAAATGAAATTAACAAAATCGCATATGCCTTTTCTGCTTCTAAAATTAGCATTAAGTAAAATTTTTGCAGGAAAATCTTTACTATTATATGCATAAAAAGCTTCTTGCTTCTCCGCAAAAACCGTAGGGTCTGCATCCCTGAAGGAATATATAGATTGCTTAACGTCACCTACCATAAAGCGGTTTTTTTGCGAAATGGCACTGAATATGATATCCTGCACTTCGTTTGTATCCTGATACTCATCTATTAGGATTTCATCAAATCTTTCGGCATATGCTTTTGCCGCCTCGGTTATTTTAAAGCTACCGTCACACGGGCTGGCAAGCACCTTAACGCAAAGACGACCCAAATCCGAAAAAGACAGGAAATTTTCCTCAAGCTTTTTTTCAAAAAGTCTACGGTCAAGATCTCTTGTCATCTTAAGAAGCATCAAGGAAACAGGGCGCACCGCATCTCGGTCAGAGATATATGTATCATTGTCAAAGCAAAATAATCCGTCGCGGAGCTTTGTTATTATGTCCTTATATTTTTTACGGTAATCTCCTATTCGTGTTTTAAGCCATTCAAGCTCGGCATTTTTTATCGAGCCGACGCGTCCGAAGCTTATACCGTTAATGAATTTTGCGACCTCTTCATAACTGCCCTGCAAGGTGAGTTCATATAACGTCTTGATTTGCGCTGTGTCCTCGCTCACAGCAGGGGCATATTTTTCAGCCGTTTCTTCCGAAAGCTCCGAAATAATACAGGCATACTGTGCAATCGAATATGCAAATTCCGCATCATGACGGCATATTCTTACTGCCTCTTTGCCCCATATATCAAGATTTATATCCCCTCGTTGCAGGATTTCATCCTCAGCATTTTTAAGCCATACCTCAGGAAAAGCATGAGATGATAAAAACGAATTGAGCTTTATAAGAATACTTTTTAACTGTGCATCGCTTCTGTCAGTTAAAAAGAAATCAGCCGTCAGATTAAAATCATCTCTTCCGCTGCTGTAATATTCTTCAAGTAATTCGTCGGTAATCTGCGATACAAGCAGTGAGTACTCGTTTTCCTCTATTATCCTGAAATCTCTGCCTATCCCCAAGATTTGAAAATTCTCTCTGAGTATTTCGGTACAAAAAGAGTCAATGGTGCAAATTTTAGCGCGTTTAAGCAGCAGCCGCTGTCTGAGCAGATTTTTATCAAAAGGATTTTTTGATAAAAGCTCCGATAACGCATTTTCAATTCTTTCTCTCATTTCTGCTGCCGCGGCACGGGTAAAGGTTACTATGAGAAGTCGGTCAATGTCACAGCCTTCCTCTGTTATTTTTCTTATAACACGCGCAGTTAAAACGGAGGTTTTACCTGAACCTGCCGCAGCCGCAACAAGAATATCTCCCTGCTTGCCCGATGCATCTATGGCACTCTGTTGCCAAGCTGTCCATTTTCTCAATTCTCCGTCAACTCCTTTTCGAGAATTTGCCAAACCTCGTCATTTTTTCTGTTTTGAGTGGTAATTTCTGCATCGACACCCTCTTCAAATCCGCAAATACTGCGATAATCGCAATATTTACATGCACCCTTCATTCCGTCGATAGGCGTCGCTTCAATATTACCCTCTGTCAATTCCATATGCATGGACTTGAGGGTCTTTTCTATATGTCGCGACAGTATGCCAAGCTGCTCTGCAGAGGCAAGACTGTCTTTGCCTCGAAGTCCGCTTTTCCCAC
>CAYRPK010000219.1:0-2679 GCA_964426175.1 uncultured Eubacteriales bacterium
TTTCCTTAGCGGCTTTAATAATGATTTCATTATCTAATGGCTTGATGGTAGCAATGTTAACCACACGGGCGCTTATACCCTCTTGCTTCAAAAGGTCGTGTGCCTGAAGCGCTTCATTAACCATAAGACCGCTTGCAACGATAGTTACATCAGTACCTTCGCGAAGCTCAACACCCTTACCAATTTCAAACTGATAATCATCGTCAAAAACAACGGGAACAGGCAAACGGCCAAAACGCATATAAACGGGGCCATCGTGTTCCATCGCGGCATACACTGCCTTTTTAGCTTCGGTTTCATCAGCGGGGTTGATGATCGTCATACCCGGAATAGTACGCATTAAAGCGATATCCTCGTTACACTGATGGGTTGCACCGTCTTCACCTACGGATATACCGGCATGAGATGCACCGATTTTTACATTAACATGGGGATAACCGATTGAATTTCTTACCTGCTCAAAAGCACGTCCTGCGGCGAACATTGCAAAAGAGCTTGCAAAAACTATATTTCCTGCTGCCGCCATACCCGCTGCAACAGACATCATATTTCCTTCTGCAATACCTGCATTGACAAATCTTTCGGGATATGCCTTTGCAAATACGCCTGTTTTTGTAGATGCCGAAAGGTCAGCATCCATAACGATCAAATTATCATATTTCTCGCCCAACAGTTTAAGCGCGTCACCGTAGGCATCTCTTGTAGCTTTGCAGTCTGCCATAATTATTTCCTCCCTATTGATTATCGACTGAGTTTTGCTTCGATTTCGGCTAAATCCTTGACTGCGGTTTCATATAATTCCGCACTGGGAGCAGCGCCGTGCCAACTAACGTTATTTTCCATAAAGGATACGCCTTTACCCTTGACGGTATCAGCTACAATAACAGTAGGCTTGCCGTTTTTAACCTGTGCCTTCTTAACAGCATCTTCAATTGCATCAAAATCGTGGCCGTCAATTTCATAAACATTCCAATTGAATGCCTTGAACTTTTCACCAATAGGCAAGGGAGAGCAAACATCCTCAATCTTGCCGTCTATCTGTAAGCCGTTATTATCAATAAAGGCTATGAGATTATCAAGCTTATACATAGAAGCAAACATTGCTGCTTCCCATACCTGTCCTTCTTCAAGCTCACCGTCGCCGAGCAGAGCATAGGTCATATAATCATTACCCATAATCTTAGCGGCCTTTGCCATTCCGCAAGCCGCAGATATACCCTGACCGAGTGAGCCTGTAGACATATCTATACCGGGAATATTCTTCATATCGGGATGTCCCTGAAGCATCGAATCAGGTGAACGAAGCTTTTTAAGCTCGTTCTCATCAAAAAATCCCTTCAGTGCAAGTACTGCATAAAGCGCAGGTGCACCGTGACCTTTTGATAAAACAAAACGGTCACGATCAGGATTTTTAGGCTCATCGGGATTAACATTCATTACCTCAAAATAGAGATAAGTCAGAATGTCCGCCGCCGACAGCGAACCACCGGGATGTCCGCTTTTTGCGTTATAAATTCCTTCAAGTGCAAGCTGTCTTGCCTTGTTTGCTTTGAGCTGAAGCTCAACTTTTGTGCAATCTTTCATAAACGGTTCCTCCACCATTAAAATTACTTTTCGATATATTCTATTATGTCCGCAATTATTCCGTCTTCACATTTGCTAACCACAAAATCTGCCTGTTTTTTGATCTCGTCGTGGGCATCGCAGGGCGCAAAGGATTTGCCTCCTACTGTGATAAGCTCAATGTCATTTAAATAATCTCCCGCCGTGAAAAGATTTCTACGGTCAATATTAAGCATCTTTGCAAGCTTTAAGGTTCCCTCGCCTTTGGTTGAGTTAAGGGGTACAAGCTCAACATAATGCTTGCTTGAACGCACGATATTTATATCCTCATGGGGAAGAGTTATTGCATATTCATAAACCCTTGTCGCCAAATCCTCATCACACGCCATAAGCACCTTTTGCCACGGCCTGGGACAATCCTCTATCTTCACGATTTTATCTTCATAGCTTGTCCGTTCAATATTCTCAACGTGCTTTATTATATGCTCATTGGGATTTAATACAAACAAATCGCGGTCAAGATAGGTTTCCCCCGAACAGTCGGAGAATTTTTCTAAAATTGCTTTCAATATGTATTCCGCATGCATCGGAAGGTCTGCTTTATATAAAATCTCATCAGTACGGCAATCATAAATAAGTGCGCCGTTATCCACCACCAAAGGCACGGATATGCCTATTTCATCGGCTATATATTTTGCGGCTACTATACTTCTGCCCGTAACAAGAGTAAAAACACCGCCGTTTTCTTCAAAGTATTTTATTGCCCTGATATTTCTGTCGCTTATTTTACCCATATATGGCAGGATAGTTCCGTCAATATCTGAGGCAATCATCATACCGGAGAATTTTCCCATTATATCAACTCAATTTCTGTAGTAGTTCATTAAAATAATCAGGTAATTCGCTGTCAAACTCCATATATTCTTTTGTTTGAGGATGAATAAAGCCTATTTTTTTTGCATGCAAAGTCTGACCTTCAAGCTTAAAGCTACGGCGCACACCGCCGTAAAGCTCATCCCCTAAAATCGGATGGCCGACAGACGCCATGTGGACGCGAATTTGATGAGTTCTGCCCGTTTCAAGTCTGAACTTAACGTGAGAATAGCCATTAAGCTC
>CAYRPK010000220.1:0-2667 GCA_964426175.1 uncultured Eubacteriales bacterium
CCGAGCTTCGCAGATTTATCTGCGGCGATGTCGGCTTGGAGATCCTCGAAGCAACAGTAGGCGATGTTCTCGGCGCGAATTTATTCTTGTACTGTGAGAACAATCCTGTAATGTATGTTGATACGGATGGAAAGTACCATAGAGTATTTGTTTTTACTATTAAACAATTTGTGAAAGAGTCTATTAATATTGGGTATGAATTGAAAAACTATTTTAGCTCGTGTTCTGCAGATGGCGACTATTTTACTACGAGAGACAAATTTAGAATGCTTTGGAATGAAATTACTGGGGCGAATGTGGTGGTAATTAATTCGCATGCAAATCCAGATCAATTATCCTATACTATTAATAGTACGTTTGTAAATGGATTGAATAATATATTTGCAAATTGTGTTATATTGTTGGGATGTAACGCAGGCCATTTTGATGCAGTATGGAGAAATATTGCATTTGCTTTTTCACAGAAGTTACCCGTAGGAGGTGTGGTAGTTGCTAGCGACGGAACGGTTTATAGTGGACTTTTGAATGGAAAGAGTTCGTCTATAACACAAACATTTACATCTAAAGCAGATTCAACATTCTATTCGTTTTGTAGAACAAATAGAAAGAACTACGGCTGGGTGATTTATAAAAGGGTAACGAAAACTCAAACTGTATGTTATTATGGAACTAAATTAAAAACAATTTCGATGAAAATAATTTTAGATTATCTAGATGATAGATATGTTGAATTCAGTGAATTTGTGGAACCATAATATGACTGAGAAAGTAGGTGTTTTAAGTGAAAAAAATGTTATGCGTTGTTTGTGCATTAATTATTGGGTTAATACCAATTAAAATTAATGTAAAAGATGGCGGAACAAGGCATTATTGTGCGTTATTATATAGAATAACAGTATGGCATGTAATGGAGTCAACTAATGAAGGGGAGACTACGTATTTTAATAAAACACAGTTTTATATATTTCCATTTAATTTTTTTATATGATAAATAAATGTGTAAGGAAAGATAAATATGTTTTTGCTTGAAGGATTTTTGCTGTTGTTGATATTATTAACATGGATTGTATGGCTTATCTTTGGACATAGTCTAAGCAAATCTAACAATCACAAACGGTTATCTTTTGTGTCGAGAATATTATATTTGCTTAGCATGGTTTGGGGAGCGGTATTAGTTTTTTATATAGTGGTGTGGATGCTAATGCGATTTATGTAAGTAAGATGAAAGGCGCGAGAAAATCTCGCGCCTTTTATCTTACCCTGCAAAGGTTACAAAACAGCGTCAAATTGTAACCGTTTTATGCTTGACATGACGTAGTGACGGTGTTACAATGAAGTTGCAGATATGGGGTAACCTATAGACAGAAAAATCTTTACTCCACATTTTCCTGTACTATTGTGAAGGCGGTGTAATTATGAAAAAATGCAAATTCGAGGTTAAGGTATCGCTTGCTTTAGTATTAACTATTATCATGGCTATTCTTAACTCATGCGGTAGTACTCAGTCAAGCAACATAAATTTCGCGAGCGATCAAATAAATGCTAAGTGTGGAGATAATCTTGAATGGAAAATTGAGGACGGAACGCTGAGCATTTTTGGACAGGGTAATATGTATGACTTCGATGAAGCTTTAAGTCAATGGATTGTCGCAAAGGAAGAAATAGTCAAAATTAATATTGGAGATGAAGTGACAAGTATTGGTAAAAATGCTTTTAACGGTCTTAGCAATGTGAAAGAGATAGCGATTGGTAATAGTGTAACAAGCATTGGAACAGGCGCTTTGTCCGAGACACAGATAGTTTCTTTGACGATCCCCGAAAGTGTTTGTGAAATCAAAGGTAATCCATTTACAGTATATTCGGAAATGTCGCGGCAAATAGTAATTGACGAAAATAATAAGCATTTTGTTATGAAGGATAATGTTATATATAGTAAGGATCTTACGAAGCTTATTTGTAGCGTTGACTATGATGCTGCTACATTTACCGCACCTCAAACCGTTACAGAAATTGCCGATTATGCATTTGCCTATCAACAACTTGAAGAAATTAGATTTTCTGATAATTTACAGCTTATAGGAGATGGTGCGTTTAAGCAATGCGAAAATCTTAAAACAGCAGATATTGGTAAATGTGTTATTTGGATAGGAGAAGAGGCATTCGGTGGAACCCAAATCCAAAGCATTAATTTGGGAGATAAGCTGAAAGGTATAAGTAAGAAAGCATTTTTATATTGTGAATCTTTGCGTTCGATTATGTTTGGTGAAAGTACTGAATTTATCGGAGAAGAAGCTTTTGTTGGCTGTACTGCGCTTGAGAATGTTGAAATGATAGGTGTGCAGACTGTTGGCGATAGAGCGTTTTACGATTGCGATAGTTTAAAAAACATATTTATTCCCAACACCGTAACGGATATAGGAAAAGAGGCATTTGGGTTTCGTGCAATAGGAGCGACAGATACGGCAAAGGTTGAAGATTTTGTTTTGGAATGCAATAAAGATTCGGTGGCGCATATTTATGCTCAGGAGAGCGGAATTCAGGCAACAGTGATAGTTACGGATTAAGGATAAGCCAAAAGGCGCGGAAATTCCGCGCCTTTTATCTTACCCCTAAAAGGTTACAAAACAGCGTCAAACTGTAACTATTTTATGCTTGACACGGTGTAAT
>CAYRPK010000221.1:0-2665 GCA_964426175.1 uncultured Eubacteriales bacterium
CTTATTATTTCGGGACAGGGTGATAAGCCCAATGAAATGTATCAGCGCGCTGACCTTTTTGCAAAAAATGCTTCTTACGAAAAGTTCGTTGAGTTAAACGATAAAGAAGAGCACGACGATATGACCTGCGACGTCCTTATTGACGAAAAGGCAAAAAGTGCAACGCTTACACCCAAAGGCGTTACCAAAGCCGAACAGTTCTTCGGGGTTGAAAACCTTATGGACCCCTCTAATATCGAAGTTCAGCATTATATCAATCAAGCCATCCGTGCAAGAGGTATAATGAAGCGCGATATCGACTATGTCGTTAAAGACGGCGAAGTTATTATTGTTGATGAATTTACAGGACGCCTCATGTACGGCCGCCGCTTTAACGAGGGACTTCATCAGGCTATTGAAGCCAAGGAAGGCGTTGAGGTAGCACACGAATCAAAAACACTTGCAACAATTACCTTCCAGAATTATTTCCGACTTTATAAAAAGCTTTCGGGTATGACGGGTACAGCTATTACCGAGCAGGAGGAATTTCAGGAAATCTACAATCTCGACTGTCTTGAAATCCCCACCAACAAGCCTCTTGCAAGACTTGATCATACCGATATTATTTATAAGACAGAGGCAGCAAAATACAGAGCTGTTATTGAAAAGATTGCCGAATGTCATGAAAAGGGTCAGCCTGTTCTTGCAGGTACCGTCTCAATCGAAAAATCTGAAATGCTTTCAAAGCTTCTTTCCCGACGCGGCATAAAGCACGTTGTTCTTAATGCTAAGTTCCACGAAAAGGAAGCAGAGATAGTTGCTCAGGCAGGTAAGTTCGGTTCTGTTACTATTGCTACCAATATGGCAGGTCGAGGCACCGACATTATGCTTGGCGGTAATGCCGAATATATGGCAAAAGCCGAGATGCGTCGTATGGGTATTGACGAGGAGCTTATCGCGGAATGTGACGGGTTCGGCGATACCGATAATGAGGATATTATTTCGGCACGTAAGACTTTCTTTGAATTAAAAGAAAAATACAAAGCCGAAATTGCACCGGAAGCCGAAAAAGTGCGTAATGCCGGCGGCTTATATATCATAGGCACCGAGCGCCACGAGTCAAGACGTATCGACAATCAGCTCAGAGGTCGTGCAGGACGTCAGGGCGACCCTGGTGCCAGCTGCTTCTATCTTTCTCTTGAAGATGACCTGATGCGTCTTTTTGGCGGCGAAAGAATGCAAAGCATAATGACCACATTAAAGGTGGATGAAGATACTCCCCTTGATGTCAAGATGCTTTCTAAGTCAATCGAAAATGCTCAGAAGAAGGTAGAAAGCCGCAACTTCGGTATCAGAAAGAACGTTTTGCAGTTTGACGATGTTATGAACCGTCAGCGTACCGTTATTTATGACCAACGCCGTCAGGTTCTGGACGGAATGGATCTGCATAGTCATATTATTTCCCTTATTGACGGAACTATTTCTCGTGAGGTTGACCGTTTTGCTAACCCTGACGAGGATGCGGAAAATTGGAATCTTACCTCTCTCAGAGATTATTTCAAGGGTTGGATCACCACCGACGATGACCTTCGTTTTACGAACGAGCAGCTTAACTCTTTAACTCAGGATGATATTAAAGACACGCTCAAAGAGCGCGCTCATATGCTTCTTGAAGTCAAGGAATCTGAATACGGCAGTGAAATCATGCGTGAGCTTGAGCGAGTTATTCTTCTGCGTTGCGTTGACCGCGAATGGATGGAACATATTGACGCAATGGATGACTTAAAGCGCGGTATTTATCTGCGTGCTTACGGTCAGCATAATCCTGTTACTGAATACAGAATCGAAGGCTCAAACATGTTCGATGATATGATAGCCCGTATTCAGGAGGAAACTGCACGTCTTATGCTTACGGCACGCATCCAGAAAAAGGAAGAGCCTAAGCGCGAGGCAGTTGCAAAGGTAACCTCGGCTACTGCCGGCGGCGGAGATAAGACTGTTAAGAAAATGCCCGTCAAGGTAGCGAAAAAGCCCGGCAGAAACGACCCCTGTCCCTGCGGCAGCGGCAAGAAATACAAAAAATGCTGCGGCAGTGAAGATTGATCATAGGTATAAAAAGGCAACGCATGGTTTTGCCATGCGTTGCCTTTTTTGTGTTATATTATTCAGCTATTTTGAAAGTCTTTGTAATTTTGTCATCGCTAAAGCTTATCCATTCAGTTACCTCTACCTCTAAATCGGTCACTGTATCATTAAGCTCATAAGCCACTTCTACGTCTAATGTTACTCCGTTTTTAATTTCCTTCATCTGATTATCGCTGTTATAATCACTGTCGTCATCTAAAAAATAAGCTTCATTAAGTCCTACACCGCTCTGAAACACTGTAGCAGTAACAGATGTGTAAAACGCTGCTGCATCTTCATCATAATTTGTAAATCCATATGTAATAATGGCAACAGGCTCGCCTTCATAGTCTTTATCTATACGGCAATCTTTTATTTCTATACCGTAATCACCCAATCGTGTGTTATCGGCCGCTGACTCTGACTCAGCCTTGGATTCCGCTGTTTGCGAAGATGCCTCCTGCGAAGCGGAATTTGATGCAGTGCTCACTGTTGCTGTTCCTTGATTTTTGTCAGTCTCCTCAGCGCATCCGGTTGCCATTGAGCAAAGCATTGCCAAAAT
>CAYRPK010000222.1:0-2603 GCA_964426175.1 uncultured Eubacteriales bacterium
AAACACGCCGCAGCGGCGGTATGCACTATACCTCTATTGAAAATATCCATAAGGTCATTGACCCTCTGTTTCTTGATGAGCTCCGCGAAGAGCTTGCGCAAATAAAGGAGATCAAAGTAACGAAAGCATTAAAGGAAAAAGCAGAAGCTTTCCGCGAAAAGCTCTCAAAGCTTACTTTCTTTGACCCTGCGTGCGGCTCGGGTAACTTTTTGACTGAAACATATATTTCACTTCGCAGGCTTGAAAACGAAGCACTTGGGATAATCAACCAAGGTCAGATAATGCTCGGATTTGACGGCGTTATAAAAGTATCTATCGGTCAGTTTTACGGCATCGAAATTAATGATTTTGCCGTGACCGTTGCTAAGACAGCGCTTTGGATAGCCGAAAGTCAAATGCTCAAGGAGACCGAGGATGTTGTTCATATGTCCCTCGACTTCCTGCCGCTCAAATCCTATGCCAATATTGTCGAGGGTAACGCCCTGCGTCTTGATTGGGAAAGTGTTGTGCCAAAGCACAAGCTGAGTTACATCATGGGCAACCCGCCTTTTGTGGGATACAAGCTGCAAACTGCTTCCCAAAAGGAAGATTTAAAACCGCTGTATAAAGATGTGAAAAACATTGACTATGTAGCGGGATGGTATTGCAAAGCGGCGGAATTTATATTTAATACAAATATATCTGTTGCTTTTGTTTCAACGAATTCAATCGCTCAGGGCGAGCAGGTTTCCGCAGTTTGGAAACCCCTTTTTAACGAGTTTAATATTGAAATTCGGTTTGCTTATGAAACATTCAAGTGGAGTAGTGAGTCCGGCAGAAGCGCAACCGTACATTGTGTGATAATTGGCTTTGCTAACGAGGACAGCGTTGCGAAGAAACCTAAGTTCATTTATTCGGATAACAATATGAAAAAGCAGGCTTCAAATATAAATGCATATTTAGTTGATGCGGATAACATTTTTATTGATAAAAGATCAAATCCGCTGTCAAAATGCGAAAAAATGATATATGGAAGTGAACCGAGAGAGGGCGGATTTCTCCTACTAAATCAAGTAGAAAAAGATGAATTGCTAAAAGAATCCCCGGACACTTCTGCCTATATTAAACGGTTTGTTAGTGCAGACGATTATATCAACAATAAAGTCCGTTATTGCCTATGGCTTGATGGAGCAGATATTGCTATAATCCGAAAATCGAAAATCATAATGGAACGATTAAAAAACTGCAGAGAGTTTCGTGAAAAATCCAGGCAGCAGCAAGCCTATGAAGCAGCTAATACTCCAGGCTTGTTTGCAAGCCCAAGACAACCAAAAACAGATTATTTGCTCATTCCTGTTGTATCATCGGAAAACAGAAGGTATATCCCAATTGGATATGTTGCAAAAGATATTATTGCAAGCAACGCATGCTTCACGATATCAAACGCATCATTGTATACCTTTGGTATTCTTACTTCAAATGTCCATATGGCTTGGATGCGTGCGGTATGTGGACGGCTTGAAATGAGATATCGTTATTCTAATACCATTGTCTACAACAACTTCCCATGGCCAGAGCCAACAGATGAGCAAAAAGCCAAAATAGAGCAAGCAGCACAGGCGATACTCGACGCCCGTGCGCTCTATCCCGATTGTTCGCTTGCAGACCTCTATGACGAGGTTGCTATGCCGCCTGAACTGCGCAAGGCACATCAAGCCAATGACCGCGCAGTCATGCAAGCATACGGCTTTGATGTTAAGACAATGACGGAAAGCAGCTGTGTCGCCGAGCTTATGAAAATGTATCAAAAGTTGACAAAATAAAATTTCACAAACCTTATATGTTGGATATCTAAAGGACATAAAATGTTTACCGCTAAAGGTATTGCAAACCTTTACAAATTATGATAATATAGTATACGGGGAACGTTAGGATTGCGAAGGGTTCGCAACGCTTTCGTAGCCCTGACAGTTCTTTAGATTGGAGTGTATGTAAAATGACTAAGAATATTGGTATTCTTACTTGGGTAAACGAAATTAAAGCGTTAGTTAAGCCCGAAAATGTTATGTGGATAGACGGCTCTGAGGAGCAGCTTGAGGCTCTTCGTGCAGAATCCTGCAGAACGGGAGAAATGATAAAGCTTAATGAAGAGCTTCTTCCCGATTGCTATCTTCACAGAACCAAGCCCAACGACGTTGCACGTGTTGAGGACAGAACCTTCATTTGTTCGAGAAATAAAGAAGATGCGGGACCCACCAACAACTGGTGCGCGCCTGCTGAAATGTATAAGAAGCTTTATGATATTGCCCGCGATAGTTACAAAGGCAAGACTATGTATATCATCCCCTTCTCAATGGGTCCCATCGGCTCGCCCCTTGCAAAAGCAGGTATTGAGATTACCGATTCTATCTATGTTGTTCTCAATATGGCTATTATGACCAGAGTCGGTAAGGAAGTTTTAGAAGTCCTCGGCGACAGTAATGACTGGGTACGCGGCTTCCACGCTTCCTGCGATATTGATCCCGAAAACAGATACATCTGCCACTTCCCTGAGGATAATGCTATTATCTCCGTTAACTCAGCTTACGGCGGAAATGTACTTTTAGGCAAGAAGTGCTTTGCAC
>CAYRPK010000223.1:0-2586 GCA_964426175.1 uncultured Eubacteriales bacterium
TGCCTAAAGGAATTTTAACCATATCGTGACCGGGAGCTCCACCCGGCTTATCCCAAGCGCCTAAGTACTTGATACCTACGATATAGAGGGCATCTTCAACTTTAACATAGTCACAGAGCCAATAATGCTGATTTGCAAGATTTCCGAAAGGATGATGCTCACTGCCTTCACCCTGAAGGACAAAACGGGCATTTCTCGGATCAGGCTGATTTCCTTTTAAATAGAGGTAGGACATATTAGTCCAACCGTTATGAGACGCTTTATATCCGTGGTCTCTCGTCCAGCCCTTATAGTTATTCATCTTGCCGACGACCGTATCCTGGAAAACAAACATATTGTTGCTGTTTTCATCTGTTGAACCCTGAACCTGAGGACCATCAAGGTTATAGGAGAAGATACCGTCGGCACCAATCCAACCGCCGTCGCGCTGCGCGGCAGTGCCGGTATATTTAAATTCACCATTTGTGGAAAGAAGTCCCGTCCAGTTTCTTGCAGGCTCAACTGCCCAGCCTTTACCGGAAAATACACGGACTTCACTTAAACCGTAACCCTTACCGCCGTGATTGGATAAAACGGTGATACGGATATGCTGAGCCTGCTTATCCCCAAAAGGAATGGTCAGGCTTGCGGGCATCTTATCTGCACCTGTTCCCTTAGGCACCTTGAACTTGCCTAAAATTTCCCATTTGCCGTCGGTAAAGTCAAACTCCTGACCCGTGATAAGGTCGGTGGGCTCTTCCTTCATCGCAAACTGACCCTTGAACATGACCTTCTCAATCTTGTTGATTGTACGGCAGGCTTCACGGGTGGTATAGGCAACCTCGATTTCGTCTGCTCCGTCACCGATGGCATCGGGAGCATTGTAGTTCCAAATTGCAAGCTCTCTGATGGGATATGTACCATCAAGATTCAGTACAATAAAGGCATTTTCCTTTTTTGCAGTATGCCACATATACTGAGCATCGGTACCGCTTGTAGCACGACGGCTTGTTCTGCCGCTCATACCGAGGCCGTTAAAAGCAAATAAGGGCTCAACATCGTTCTCCTTATAGTTAAATGCATCAACGGGAATTGCGTCACCTGCGACGGGACGAATCTTATGACGGAAAACGCGTACCTGAGCAAGGCCGTAGCCATTACCGTCAAAGTTTGATTTAGGAGTTATCTTGATAAATTTTGCAGGAATTCCGCAAAAATCAATAGGCTTACGTTCCTCACCTATGTTTGATGCAGCATTACCTCCGTGAAGCTCATTTTCAGTTGAATAGGCGGGGTTTAAGGTATAATCGCCCAACTTCTTGAAACGCTTACCGTCCAAGGAATAAGAAACAGTTATATCCTTCATACCGTCAGAAAGATGACGGGGAAGGTTATAATTCCAGATATGAAGCTGACCAAGAGCTTCGACTCTCTTTAGTTCGAAAACGAGAGCGCCCTTCTGCTTGCTGAAATACATATTTTTCTTATCGGTATCGTGCAGATGGTTTGATGCTTCAAGACCGCTCATTCCGCTGTCATCAACGAGGACCGCTGCACTTTTCTTGAGGGCTTTGAGTCTTAAAAACTCGCCCAAAACAGGAGTTCCCATAATTCTTTTGCCTTTCCGCTCACTAAAATATGTGCCTACGCCTTTTGTGAGCTTAAAAGGCGGTTATCGGCGTTGGTGATATGCGAAATCCTTTAAAATTCCGCAGTCGCTAATACAACAATTATACCAAATTATCCCGATTTGAGAAGTCCGTAATAGTTCACAAACTTTTTTGCCGTTTTTTGTGCATTTTGCCGTTAATTTAAGATTTGCAAAAATTATTTCTCTTTATTTACATAACCAGGTTTTCGTTTTTGACAGACCGATATAGCCAACACTTATAAAAATAAAACACAAAAGCAGGCATCCGACTCAGTTTTAAGCCGGATGCCTGTCTTCGTTTATTCTTAGAATAAGCCTACTATATTGCCGTCTTGAGTAACATCTATATTCTCTGCCGCAGGCTTAGCAGGAAGTCCCGGCATAGTCATGATCTCACCCGTTTGAGCAACTATAAATCCTGCACCTGCAGAAACCTTAAGATTGCGCACCGTAACGGTAAAGCCTTCAGGCGCGCCTAATTTTTCAGGGTCGTCGGAGAAGGAATACTGTGTTTTTGCCATACATACGGGCAGATGCGCAAGACCACTTTTTCTTATCAGGTCAAGCTGCTTTTGCGCCGCAGGAGTGATGTTAACATCCTTGCCACCGTAAATCCGTGTAACAAGCTTAGATATCTTTTCCTCTAAGGTATCATCATCTTCATACGCAAATTTAAGCTCTGCTTTTTCTTCCTCGCAAAGACGGACTACCTCACGCGCAAGCTCAACTGTTCCCTCGCCGCCCTTTGCCCAGCCTTCTGAAAGAACGGTATTTGCACCGGCTTCTCTGCAAAGCCTTGCAACAGTTTCGAGTTCAGCCTCGGTATCGGTGGGGAAGCGGTTTATCGCCACAACAGCAGGAAGTCCGAAAACCTCCTTGACATTGCGGATATGTCTTAAAAGATTGGGTAAGCCTGCAAGAAGTGCCGGAATATTCTCTTCGTTAAGCTCGGTTTT
>CAYRPK010000224.1:0-2585 GCA_964426175.1 uncultured Eubacteriales bacterium
ATTCATTACCCGAGCCGCATCCGCGCATGCGCTTAATTGCACACGGACCTTGCTCAAGGTCAATCATAAAGTGAAAGAAGTTAAACCACTTCCCTGCCCTACGGCTTTCGTAGATAGTCTTTGCAAGTCGCTCGTATTCCTTTGAGATTTCCTCTGTGTCTGACATTGTGATAGCATAATCCATTTCTGACGGTGCTACAACGGGTTCTACGGAAATCTGATCAAAGCCTTCCTCGTAAAGATGTAAAACATCATCAGCAAAGTCGAGATTAAACTTTGTAAAAGTGCCGCGAACATAGTAATCCTTGTCTTCGGGACGTTCGGCAACCAGCTTTTTAAATGCAGGCATTATCTTATCATAACTGCCGCTGCCGTCAGCTCTATAGCGCACCTTATCGTTAACGCACTTTCTACCGTCGATAGACAGTACAACATTGCTCATCTCGCGATTGATATACTCTATCTTATCGTCATCAAGTAAAATTCCGTTAGTTGTTATAGTAAATCTGAAGTTTTTGTTATGCTCTTTTTCAATACTTCTTGCATAGTCAACGATTTGTTTAACAACTTCAAAATTCATAAGCGGTTCGCCGCCAAAAAAGTCAACCTCAAGATTGCGGCGCTTGCCCGATTTTTCAATTACAAAATCAATTGCAGCCTTTCCAACCTCGAGCGGCATCAGCTTTCTGCCCTCACCGAAATCGCCTGTCGAAGCAAAGCAGTATTTACATCTTAAATTGCAGTCGTGAGAAATATGTAAACAAAGTGCCTTTATGGGAGAATCAACATTCGAATTAATGTTGTAATGCTCGTCAGGAGTGAAAAGCATTTCAGTTTTATAAAGCTCGTAAATCTCTGAGTATGCTTCGCTTAACTCATCGCGACTGTATTCGGTAAGATTTTTAAATAGCACATCAGGTACTTCTTCAGTAAGCGGAGGTTTTAAATAATCCAAGCAATCATATGTTATCTTATCAACAGCATGGACTGCACCGCTGTTAATATCCATTACAATATACAGCCCTTGTTGGGAAAATTTATGTATCATTTTAAAAACGAAGTCCCTTCACAATTTTAATTAAAGACAACAAATACGGGGACTGCATTAGCCCCCGCATTTGAGGTTATACGACTACAATAAGATAAATTACTTATCAAGCTTTTTGTTTTCGCACTTCTGATTTGCAACAGTGCAGGAAGTCTTGCAAGCGGACTGGCAAGAGGTCTGACACTCACCGCAACCGCCCTTTACGGCGCTTGCCTTCAACTTAGGCTGAGCAACAGTTTTGATATGCTTCATCAATAAACACTCCTTATACATCTTTTTTTACAGTATACCACATTATTTTGCAAAATTCAATTATTTTCTGCGAATATTCATGGCTAAAATTCCGCCTATACCTCCAAAAGCTGTTGCAAATATAGCTTTAAGCAAAAATGTACCGAGGTAATTGATTGCAAAGCCTGCTACAAAGCCAATTAGAGATATAATAAATACATACAGAAATCCGGTAAGCGCGCCGAAAAGTAATCCTCTTGAACATACTCCCCGTCCGCATACAAAACCGCCCAAAAGCGACGCAATACAGACTATTATAAATGATAGAAAATATCCGCTGCTTGATGGCATATTTTGCATCAGCATAAATACCGAAAAGAATATAAGCAAGATAATACTGCTTACAATTGCCGTAATAATACCTGAAATTACAGGTGCAAAGAATTTGCGTGACGGAACATTAACACGATTGTCCAAAGTTAACACAGCCTTTCATAAATAAATCTGTAATTACTGATACAGATATATTCAAATAAAAGCCGCTATATGCCTTAATTATCGTGAATAGTTTCGTTAGAAGCAATTGCAATCTTAAGCATTTTAAGCTTTGTGCGGTCAACTCCCGTTTCTATAACAACAGTGTCTTCCTTAATGCTGACAACTCTGCCAACAATACCGCCGGTAGTTGTAACATTATCACCGATCTGAAGCTCATTGCGCATTTTTGCAATTGCTTTGTCCTTCTTGCTTTGAGGCCTGATAAAGAAAAAGTACATAAGTACAAAAAGGCCGACGAGCAGAGCGATTTCAATCAATCCTGCAGTCGCGGTACTGTTACCTGTGAGCAAAGCGAAATTAATCATGTTTGACATAATAAAGTCCTCCTTAATATTTGATAAAGCGTTAAACGCTGTTATCTTACTTTGTTGCGCGTTCCAACAGCTTATATAGTTCGTCGGAAGTAAATTTATAAATATTATCACAAAATTGGCAGGTTATTTCAGTAGTCGTCTGCTCATCTGCAATTTTTTTAAGCTCGCTTTTGCCAAGACTGATAAGTGTTCTTTCTACTGCATCTTTGCTGCACTTGCAACGGTAGCCTGCAGGCTCATTATCTATAACATCATAAGGTAAATCTTTAAGTAAAATCGGGAGTATATCTTCGATTTTATTGCCTTTGGAAAGAAATTCAGACAAGCTCGGAACATTTGGCAGATTTTCTTCAAGCTTGCTTATTGTAGCTTCGCTTGCCATGGGCAAAAGCTGTAAAAGAAATCCGCCGGCTGCTTTGATGGTGTAATCGCGG
>CAYRPK010000225.1:0-2572 GCA_964426175.1 uncultured Eubacteriales bacterium
CGGAAGATATACCTACAACGCAAAGGCACATCCTCATCTTTCTGCTGACGGAAAGCTTCTTATTTCCTACAATACCAATAACCGTAATTCTTTCGGAAATCAAAAAACCTACGAATATTTTCCCAAGTTCCTTTGGTTAAATCTTGATTATGTAGGTTGTGAAGCAGAAAGAACTGAAAATGTCGCACTTTACGGAACAGCAACTGCCGACTCTGTTAATTCACAATACGGCGGCGATCCGAGCCTTATTAACGACGGCGACTATAGTACTCGTTGGCAGTCCAACTCAAAAGGCTCAAGTGCTGATGATCCTGCATGGATTCAAATTGAGCTTGATAAAGCTTATGCCTTAACTGCTTTCGATCTTTATTGGGAAGCCGCACGTCCTGCTCAGTCAGGTATGAAAATTGAAATTTCTGAAGACGGCTCCACTTGGGCAACTCCCGAGATGCTTATTTCCGGCCGTGAAGAACTGAAGAACGGCACTGACACTTTATATAAGGATGCAATCGACTTAATCGGCACTCCTACCGCAAAATTCGTCCGTATAACCATTACTCAAATGGATGCAGGCAAGGAAACTCCTTCCTGCTGGGAAATGGAGATTTATGGCATGGTGCTTGACGGTGATCAGAATGATCCCACGGCTTCCCCGAGCAAGGGCGATGTAAACGGCGACGGTGAAATCAATTCTACCGATTATATGCAGGTACGCCGCCACTTCCTTGGTACCTTTACCATAGCCGATAAAAACCTTGACAGAGCTGATGTAAACAGCGACGGAGATATAAACGGAACCGACTTTATGCGTATCCGCAGGCATTTCTTAGGTACTTACACCATAGGTGAGTAAAACTTTTGGTAAATGTTCGCTAAGAACATTTACCAAAAGTTAAAAGGATGTTTATTTACACAAATATAGTTTATTCTATAAATCCCCTGTAATGTATCACATTTACAGGGGATTTTCTTTATTTTCCGTATTTTTCCATATCGCGGGCGCGGATCGCGGTACGCATGATCTTGCCGCTGGTAGTTTTGGGAAGCTCCGATACAAATTCAACTACTCGTGGATATTTATAAGGAGCGGTATGACTTTTTACATAAGACTGAATATCCTTAACAAGCTCTGGTGTACCTTCATATCCTTCCTGCAAAACGACCGTAGCTTTAACGACTTGAACTCTAACAGGATCAGGAACCGCCGTGACTGCACATTCATAAACATATGGTAGCTCCATAATTACGCTTTCTACCTCAAAGGGACCGATACGGTAGCCTGAACATTTGATAACATCATCGTTTCTGCCGACAAAATGGAAATATCCTTCGGCGTCACGCCAAGCCTTGTCACCTGTGCAATAGTGACCGTGAAGCATACTTCTTTCATTGGCACCTTCGTCTCGGTAATATTCTCTAAACAGTCCCACAGGGCGAACTCCATCAGGACAGGCTATGCAGATATTGCCCTCAATGCCGTCCTCGCAAGGCTTTCCGTCTTCATCAATAATACGGAAATCAAATATGGGAGACATTTTTCCAACAGAGCCGGGCTTGGGTTCAGACCAGCCAAAATTCGCCATTAAAACGCTGGTTTCGGTCTGACCGTAGCCTTCGTGAATTTTGAGTCCCGTCATTACTTCAAACTTTCTGAAAAGCTCGGGAGTAAAGGGTTCACCTGCAGTAGTCGCATGCTTGATAAAAGAAAAATCATACTTCGTCAAATCCTCATTAATGAGCATATTATAAATAGTTGCAGGAGCGCAAAAGGTCGTGGGGCGAAGTCTTTCGATTGCTGCAAGCATACCTTTAGCAGTGAATTTTTCCGTATCATATGCGCCTATACAGGCACCGCATATCCATTGACCGTAAATTTTGCCCCAAGCAAATTTTGCCCAACCTGAATCTGTTTGAGTTAAATGTACCGTATTTTCTCTTACCTGCTGCCAATATTTCGCCGTAACGATATGACCCAATGCAAGAGAATAATCGTGACGGACCATTTTGGGCATGCCCGAAGTGCCGCTTGTAAAATAAAGAAGCATCGTATCGGTTACAACTGTTCCCTCTTCACCCGTCGGGCGGTCAAAAACATCGCTATGATTCTTTATCTCCTCGCGGAAATTGAGAACCCCCTCAGTACTGCTATTGCCTACTGTCGCGACCTTTTCAAGAGAAGGACATTCCTTTTTTGCCTCTTTTATATTCTCGACAACTTCATTATCGTCAATACAAACTATCATTTTTACCGTCGCGGCATTGCAACGATAGACGATGTCCTTGGGGGTCAGCTGATATACCGCTGGAATACATACTGCACCCATTTTGCAAAGCGCGGTAATGATTATCCATGCTTCGGGACGCTGTTTTAAAATGAGCATGACCTTATCGCCTTTTTTAATGCCCTGCGCTTTAAAGAAATTCGCCGCACGGTTTGAAAGCTTTTTTATATCGGTAAAGGTAAATTCCGTTATCTTGCCGCTATCATCAGTATGCAAAAGTGCGCGTTTTTCAGGCTCTATTTCGGCCCAGGCATCAACTACGTCATAGCCGAAATTGAAGGTTTCAGGAA